>NZ_CP068023.1:1320500-1622500 GCF_016695175.1 Pseudoalteromonas sp. GCY | reverse complement strand
GAGTAACGAGGTTCGAACTCGTGACCTCGACCTTGGCAAGGTCGCGCTCTACCAGCTGAGCTATACTCGCGTTCCGTTTTGTATATAAAAATCATTTAGATTTGTTACATACAAATCCCGATATAAATGGTGCCCGGGGCCGGACTTGAACCGGCACGCTGTTACCAGCGAGGGATTTTAAATCCCTTGTGTCTACCAATTCCACCACCCGGGCATCGGGTCTGCTTTCGCATGTGGATATGTTGAGAAATGGAGGCGGAACCCGGAGTCGAACCGAGGTGGACGGATTTGCAATCCGCTGCATGGCCACTCTGCCATTCCGCCGCAAATTTGGAGCGAGTAACGAGGTTCGAACTCGTGACCTCGACCTTGGCAAGGTCGCGCTCTACCAGCTGAGCTATACTCGCGTTCCATTATTTAAATCTACTTATTACTAAGCATCTTTAAATTTTAACTTGCTAGGTGATGCTATCTAAATTTCATTTAGATGACATACTGCCCTCTCAACACGGACGCATTCTACAGAAGTTCTGGAACGCGTCAACATAAAAAATGAATGTTTTGAATCGTTTGCTCAAAATTTATCTAAACCGCTGGGTTTATAATCATTTCAAGTCAAGAATTAGTCAATTCTCCTTTTGCAGCATAGAGATACTGGATCATAGAAACTAATGTTAGCAATGTCGCGATAGCTAAAAGTGCGTAACTTAGCATTGTCATCCAATCTGATAATTGCCAAATCAAACCTATAATAGCTAACATCTGTGCAGCTGTTTTGAATTTGCCCAGCCAAGATACAGCAACACTACCTCTTTTACCTTGTTCAGCCATCCATTCACGCAGCGCAGAAATAACTATTTCTCTACTAATAATGACAACAGCAGAAATAGTAATGAAATAATTATCATAATGTGTAGCAAGTATCACTAAAGCAACACTGACCATCACCTTGTCGGCAACAGGATCTAAAAAAGCACCAAATGGCGTTGACTGTTCCAACTTACGAGCAAGATAGCCATCGAGGATATCGGTAACAGAAGCTAACCAGAAAATAAAAGCGGCGGCAAAAAACGCCCATGAATAAGGAAGATAAAAAACGACTGCAAACACGGGAATGAGTAGCAATCTAAATGTTGTGAGCGTATTTGGAATATTCCACATAACTACTTGGTATTGTCTTTTTTTCTATGTTCGCATGATTGCTTAAGCTTTGTCATGCAAATGATTAAATATCTTTTCAGCCATTTCAGGGCTGATCCCAGGAACTTGCTTTAATTGATGTATATTTGCAGATTTAACTCCCTGCATGCCTCCTAAAAACTTAAGTAGTGCCTGACGTCTTTTCTGACCTACGCCTTCAATCTCTTCAAGCACAGATTGCGTTCTTTGTTTTTGTCTTTTATTACGATGCCCTGCAATTGCAAAGCGATGTGATTCGTCGCGGATATGCTGGATAAGGTGTAATGCAGGTGAATCACTTTCGACATTCACCGTTTTACGACCACCATCTATTAGCAATGTTTCTAATCCAGGCTTTCGGCTTGTGCCTTTTGCAACCCCTATCAGTATCGGCATTTTATTGAGTTGCCAATCAGCGAAGAAAGATTCCGCCCTACCTAACTGTCCCTTACCACCATCAATAAAAATAATATCGGGTACTTTCGCTTCATCCGACATTTTGCCGTAGCGCTTATTTAATGCAAAATCCATCGCTGCGTAATCATCCCCAGGGGTGATCCCTGTGACGTTATATCTGCGATACTCTCTATTGTTTGGCCCTTGACCATCGAATACAACGCACGATGCGACCGTGTTTTCTCCCATGGTATGGCTGATATCAAAACACTCCATTCTTTGAATGTCTGACAGCCCTAGCACTGCTTTTAGTTTGGCATATCGTTTGGTGATTGAGTCTTGTGCACTTTGTTTAACTTCAATACTGTTTTGCGCATTTTTATTTGCTAATGCAAGATATTGGGCTCGTTCCCCACGAACGTTACATTTGAAATTAACTTTGCGCTTCGAAACTTGAGTCAGCGCGGCTTCTAATGCACTTCCCTCTTCTATTTCGAATGGCAATACAATTTCTTTAGCAATTCTAGAGTGGTTACCCGTTGAAATATAATACTGTCCAAGGAAAGAAGTTAGCACTTCATCTGCGCCAGAATCTTTTGGTACTTTTGGAAAATGTGTTTTCGTCCCAAGTACCTTATGTTCCCTTATCATCAGTACATGAATGGCCACTAAACCGTTCTTCTGCTCATAACCGATGACATCAAGCTCTGCAAAGTTCCCTGCAATGGACTGCTGTTCTTGCATTTGCCTTAATAAAGCAATTTGATCTCTGTGTTTTGCTGCTTTCTCAAAATCCAAAGACATACTGGCGGTTTCCATTCGTTCCACCAGTGCTGAAATAACGTCCTGAGAGCGTCCCGTCAAAAACTGTCGAACCATGGCAACTTGTTCTTGGTATTCTTCGTCGCTTACCTTGCCAACGCATGGTCCTGAACATCTTTTTAGCTGATACTGCAAACAAGGTCGGCTGCGTGCGCGGTAATACGCATCTTCGCATTGCCTAACAGGGAAAATCTTCTGCATTAACCTCAGACTTTCCGATACCGCAGCACTGCTCGGAAAAGGACCAAAATATTCGCCTTTTTGTTTTCTACTACCACGATGAAATGCAAGTCTTGGATGCTGATGGGCGCTCAGGAAAATATACGGATAACTTTTATCATCTCTTAAGAGGATGTTGTATCGTGGTTGGTATTTCTTAATTAAGTTATTTTCTAAAAGCAGCGCTTCGGTTTCGGTATTCGTTAACGTTACTTCAATATGGTCAATATTACTGACCAATACTCGCGTTTTACTATCTGTGATATTTGAACGGAAGTAGCTAGAAACTCGTTTTTTGAGGTTTTTTGCTTTACCAACATAGATAACCTGGTCGTCCACATCGTACATGCGGTACACACCAGGTTCTGTTGTTAATGTCTTGAGGAAAGGTTTGTAGTCAAATTCAGTCATTTAAAAAGAACTTAATGACTGCTATCTATATCGATCATTTTATGGCGAATAGCCAAGTGGGTTAATTCCACATCACCGCTCACATTGAGCTTTTCAAACATGCGATAGCGATAACTATTTACCGTCTTAGAGCTCAGGTTTAAGCGATCTGCAATATTTTGTGCTTTCTCACCTTTAGTGATCATGAGCATGATCTGCAATTCTCTTTCCGATAGCGATTGGAAAGGGTTTTCGTCATTGCGACCACTAAATTGCGCAAGGGCAATTTGCTGAGCAATTTCTGGCGCAATATAACGCTGGCCAGCATTAACCGCACGTATTGCATTGATCATTTCATCAGGGCCTGCACCTTTTGTTAGGTAACCATGCGCACCAATTTGCATTACCTTGCTAGGGAAAGGATCTTCACAATGTACGGTAAGCACAATAACTTTTACATCTGGACAGTAACGGCAAATCTTTTTGGTCGCTTCCAATCCACCAATACCAGGCATGTTCATGTCCATTAGCACAATGTCAGGCTCACTTTGGCGACAAAAGGTTACGGCTTCCTCACCGGTTTTGGCTTCTCCTACCACTTTAAAGCCACGCACATCATCTAAAATGCGTTTTATGCCAGTCCTGACAAGTTCATGATCATCAACTAAAAGCACATTAATCAATGGCACACCCTCTACATATATATTGGTAAAAGGAGCGAAGCAACCAACAGCCCCGCTTCCAGATGTTTGAGATTACCACATATTTTTTAAAAGCATAACGATAGAAACAAGAGAAAAATGCAATTTTGATATTAATTAACCAAATAGTTAATTAATGGAAGAAGTTGACTGATTATAATTTCATCGCTTTGTGATTTTAAAGGCAGCCGCTACGGCATTTTAGCCATAGCGACTTATAGTAGATTTATTTTTATATGACTCAGCTTTGCTTTGAAAATTTATCGACCCAAAGTGCAATCACACCATCACCGGTTACATTACATGCTGTGCCAAAACTATCTTGCGCTAAATATAAAGCAATCATCAATGCCACTGCGCCCTCATTAAAACCAAGCATACTGGTCAATAATCCAAGCGCTGACATAACCGCGCCACCCGGCGCACCAGGAGCCGCAATCATTACTACACCAAGCATAAATATAAATGGCAACATTTCCGACAATGACGGTACAACCATCTCAGGAGAAAGCAGCATCACAGCCATTGCGCAAGTCACTATGGTAATAGTCGACCCTGACAAATGGATCGTGGCACAGAGTGGTACGGTAAAATTCGCAACCTCTTCGTTAACATTATTAGATTTACTCGCACGAAGAGACACTGGAATAGTTGCCGCGCTCGACATAGTACCAATAGCGGTAAAATACGCAGGTAGCATATTTTTGATTAATTCCAATGGATTTCTACCAAGTAACAGGCCGCTCACCACAAACAAGGTGCTTAGCCATAACCAATGCATAATAATCGCGGCAAGCAATACCACGCCAAATGTACTTAGAGTATCAAATACCGTACCTGCTACTGCCATTTCAGCAAAAACACCTGCGATGTAAAGCGGTAATATTGGAATAATGACTTTCGCAAGCAGTGCATCTACCACATCTCTCGCTTCGTCAGTGACACCTTTAAGTTTAGTTAAGCCGCACTGGCTCATCCCAATACCAAAGATAAATGCCATTGCAAGTGCCGTCATCACTCCCATGAGCGGAGGGATCTCGATATTAATAAAGCTCTTAAGATGAGACTCTTCCACGGCTTGATATGCAACACCACCGTCAAAAAATGGAATGAAAGCATTAACTAATAAAAATGCTAACGTGCCAGCAATAATCGTTGAACCATAAGCAAAGCCGACTGTCTTACCAAGCAAGTGGCCCGATCCCTTTGGTAAGCCTGCTATACCTGAAGCAATAAAAAGCAGGATTATCAGAGGAATAGTAAAGCTGATAAGTTGCCCTATGATCACCTTGAAGGTGTATAAGAGCTCAACTAACACAGTTGGCAAGTACAGACCCGCCAACATACCAGCGACGATACCCGCCACTAGCTTCAATATAAGAGACATAGTTACTTCCTAGCAGATTTTCAAAGGCGTTGTTGTAACATGTTTTTGACCATCTTTGCTATTAATTCGATGGAGATAAATCGATTTGTACATTTTATGTATACATATTCGCCACCTAACGTAAATAATTGCAACTTGACGAAAATAAATTGTTTCAGCTCATTGCATATTATCTAATACTGGCAAAAGTCTCTGTAAAATAATTAAATTCATGCTTAAAGCTGTAACCTACTCTTTTGTCGCACTTAGTCTATCTAGTCAAGCATGGGCACTAGACCCAAATAAAATCCCATTTATCGATAGTTCTGCAAAAATTGATGGTGTACTTGAAGCCGATATTTGGCAACGTGCATTAGAAATAGATATCAACAACATCACTTGGCCATACGAGAACCAATCAAGTCCAGTACATACTAAGGCCTACGTATATGAGAATGGTCAATCTTTGTTTATTGCTTTTGATGCAAAGGACCCTAATCCTGAGTTGATCCGCGCATTTTATCGTGACCGTGACCGCGCCTGGGAAGATGATCTTGTCGGCATTAAAATTGATTCATTTAACAACGCCCAAAGCGCTTATCAGTTTTTCATCAATCCATTAGGTGTGCAACAAGACTCAATTGAAAACGAACTCACTAAAAGTGAGAATGGTTCTTGGAATGGGATCTGGGATAGCGTCGGAAAGATCAATAAAGACGGTTATGTTGTTGAAGTTGAAATCCCACTTCGTGTATTGAATTTCAACGACTCCGTCAAGAGCAAAACCATGGCTTTAGAGTTTCTGCGTTTTTATCCAAGAAATGAAAGGTTGCGTATATCCAGCATGCAATTGCAACATGCAAATTCTTGCTGGATCTGTCAAATGCCAAAATATCAAGGATTTGCTAATGCTAAGCAAGGTAGTAACTTTGCTGTTATTCCAACACTTGTCACCAATAGACAAGAATCTCGCGACATTAATGATGGTATCGCAGAGCCGTGGCAAGCCGACAATAATGTCGAGCCAGGTTTAGACGTAAAGTGGGCTATCACACCAGACACGACGCTAAACGCAACACTAAACCCTGATTTCTCACAAGTTGAAGCTGACACAGGACAATTGAGCGTTAACAATAGCTTTAGCCTATTTTTTCCTGAAAAACGGGCGTTCTTTTTAGATAATTCCGATTACTTTTCTTCTCACCTTAACCTTATTCATACTCGGAACATTTCAGCACCCGATTATGGCTTCAAGCTTACCGGTAATAAAAACGGCCACACTTTTGCAGGATTTATTGCCAACGATGAAAGACTCAATGTCGTTGTCCCCGGAAATTTGGGCTCGAGCGTTGTCTCATTAGAGAGAAAAAGCCAAAACATGGCGCTTAGATATCGTCATGACCTAAATAAAACCTTATCTGTAGGCGTGACATCGACGACTAGGCAAAGCGACGACTATCGCAACCAAGTTGCGAGTATAGACGCCAAATACAAGCCAACAGATAACGATACCCTACAAGTGCAGTTAATTGGCTCAGATACAGACTATGATAGCGCTTTCGCTGAAGCGTTATGTGATAGTACGCTCGCTGAGTGCGACCTAACCGAAAGTGTACTCAGAGTGATTGACGAAGATGACCGTGGTGCTGGTTATTACGTTAATTATGAGCACAATCGCAAGCATTGGAAGGCATTTACCAGCTATCAAGCTCGCGATGCAGCACTTAGAACCGATATGGGCTTTATCACTCAGGTCGACTTTAATAAATTTCTTTTCGGCGGTGAGTACCGTTGGTATGGTGATGACAACAACTGGTGGAACCGTGCACGTTGGTACGCCGACTGGGATATTTCCCACAACGCGCAAGGCGAGTTATTAGAAAAAGAAGTGCAAACCAACTTTGCAGTTGACGGCCCGTTGCAAAGTTTTCTTGATTTCGGTGTTGAACATAGAAAACGTACTGGACTGCGACATGATGAAACCCTTTTAGCGATTGACGGCAATACCGATCTATTTACCGAGAATTCACAGTGGACCTATATGGAGTTTAAGCCAATGGCTGGCGTTTTTGCAGGCTTGAACTTGAGGAAAGGAAACCGCGTTGACCTTGCTAACAACCGTCTTGGTGATTTGTATTTCGCCCGCCCGGTTATTAACGTCAATCTTGGCAAACATTTTGAAGTGAGATTCCGTCACACATTCGAAAAAATGAAAGCGGATGGCGCGGAAGTTTATACGGCAAATCTGAGCGATATACGCCTGACTTACCAATTCAACATTAATAGCTATCTGAGATTGGCAATCATCAACATGGATATTTCGCGAAACCAGAGCAATTATAACGATGATGTTGATGCGACATATAAAAGTATCAGCACCCAACTGCTCTATTCCTACAAACTAAACCCACAAACCGTTTTCTTTGCAGGCTATTCCGATCATGGTTATCAAGACGATGATTTGTCTAAGATAACTAAAGACGAAAAGACGGTATTTATGAAGTTCAGTTATGCCTGGTTGATTTAAATATCAAACTTTAAATAACTATTGGCTATAAGCAAATTTGATATATCTTATAGCCAATCTTTCCTTTCGTTTTGCGAAATGCGCAGTAAAGTGATGGAATACAAGCAAACCTAGATTAGGGAACACAAATGACTAAAGTATATGCAGACAACAGTCTAACTATCGGTAATACACCGCTGGTTAAAATCAATCGCGTTTCTGGCGGCAATGTTTACGCAAAGGTGGAAGCGCGTAACCCAAGCTTCAGCGTTAAATGCCGTATTGGTGCATCTATGATCTGGGAAGCTGAAAAAGCGGGTCTTCTTAGCGAAGGTAAAGAGCTTATTGAACCAACTTCAGGTAACACGGGTATTGCACTGGCTTTCGTTGCAGCCTCTCGTGGTTATAAGTTGACGCTTACAATGCCAAATACGATGAGCCTTGAGCGTCGTAAACTGCTAAAAGCACTTGGTGCAAATTTGGTGCTAACAGAAGGCGCTAAGGGCATGAAAGGCGCTATTGAAAAAGCAAATGAAATCCAAGCAAGTAACCCTGAAAAATATGTGTTACTGCAACAGTTTGAAAACCCAGCAAACCCGAAGATCCACTTTGAAACAACGGGTCCAGAAATTTTTGATGCACTTGAAGGTAATATCGATTACTTCGTTGCGGGCGTTGGTACGGGTGGCACTATCACCGGTGTTTCACGCTATCTGAAAAATGAAAAAGGCCTAAATGTTAAGTCAATCGCTGTTGAGCCAGTCGACTCACCAGTTATCACGCAAACCCTTGCGGGCGACGAAGTAAAACCGGGTCCACACAAAATTCAAGGGATTGGCGCTGGCTTTATTCCGGGCAACCTAGATCTTGAGCTTATTGATGGCGTTGAGTTGGTGTCTAATGAAGATGCAATTGCAATGGCACTTCAGCTGATGAAAGACGAAGGTATTTTAGTAGGTATTTCTTCAGGTGCTGCCCTAGTTGCCGCAAAGCGTATTGCCGAGCAACCTGAAAATGCTGATAAAAACATCGTGGTTATTTTGCCAAGCGCTGCAGAACGTTACCTAACTAGCCCACTATTTGCAGACACATTTTCTGAACAAGAATTAGTGCAATAAGAGTTGAGCTTCATATTCTAGATTACCAAGGGGCATCACTGCCCCTTTGTTTTTTATATTATTCCTTTTAATTTCACCTCCCTTCACTACACTTTATCTATTCTCTACGTTTTTTTGACTTCGATGATTGTAAAGACCTTATTATTCATATTCTTTCTCATGTTTAGTAGCTTCATCTATGGAGAGAATTTAAACGTTGCCTACTTTAAGGGTGGAGAATTTCGCCTTGTTGCTGGAGAAAAGTATCAAGGGGGCTATCTATACAATAAGAAAGGCAAAAATGCCTTCATTCATATTGTGACATTAGATTGGCCACCTTATATCGGTGCAAACCTCTGTAATAAAGGCTGGGCCTTTCAGTTTGCTGTCGCACTGCTTACAGACTTAGATTATCAAGTGTATGTTGAATTTTTGCCTTGGGCTCGTGCCGTAAGGGCTGCGGAAACGGGCAAAGCCGATATTTTATTCCCTGAATACTATATTGAGGATTCAGCACCGTCTGACAATCACAAGAATAAAACCCGCAGAGAGCTACTTGCTTTATCTAATGCCTTTCCTGGTGGTGAAATCGGCTTTTTGAAGCGAAGAGGTGAAGAAGACCGCTTTGACGGTAATCTAAACTCAGTTAAGAATGAGCTCATTGGTGTCGTGAGAGGCTATCAAAATACCCCTGAGTTTGATGCTATGATGGATAACGGTGAGTTTGTAACGGTAGAAGCCGTAAATGATTTACAGCTGGTGAAGTTACTCGTCGGTAAACGCGTAAATTTAGTAATAGGCGATCCAAAAGTGCTGCGCTTTACGGTCAATTATTCAGACTTACCTAGAGCTGAGAAAATTGAATTACTGAGAAACATAGAAAACGTGACACCGCCTATAAAGTATAATCACCTCTACTTTGCGCTTAGCAAGCAAAAGCCACATTGGCGTGAATTGCTCAAAGATATCAATCGCAATCTCTATCAATTTGAGAACAGTGGTGAAACGCAAAGAATGATCGAAATGGTCAGTAACGAGTGTTATTAACCTCTACATACAGATTAACGCCTAAGCACCGCGGTTTGTTCAATGCCTCAGCTTAAACACACCGCATTTTTAGCTAAAATACGCTTAGGTAAATCGCTTTAGTTAATCCCTAAATACTTGTGCACTTGAACTGATAAGCGCCAATTTTTCGCTTTGCAATTGTCTATTGCAAGCTTAGTGGCCTTGGCTTTTTGGCTAATTGGCTGAAGGTACACTAACTTTGGCTCAACTCCAGTTTGTGCAAATAACGCCTCTAATTCCTCAATATGCTTTTGCATCGCGACGGGGTGCTTTATCTCATCGGCACGAGCCATCGCACTTGGAAGTACTTTGTAACCTCCACGCATATTAACTTTTGGCGACACGGTAACCCAAGTTTCAGCTGGCGCGAGGATCTCAAATGTACCGCTGGTTTCAATCTGTGTGCTGTACCCTTTACTATGCAATAACTCGCATAACGGGCGAAGATCAAACATACAAGGTTCACCACCGGTGATCACCACATGCTTGGCTTGGTAGCCCCGCGACTCGAAAATCGCCAAGATCTCGTCAGCACTCGCGTTCGCCCACCACTCTGAATCAGCCTTTTTTTCTACAGTGTTATCCAATGAAACAATAAAAGTGTCGTTGGTTTCCCAGGTTTGTTTGGTATCACACCAAGCGCAACCAACTGGACAGCCCTGCAAGCGTAAAAAGATTGAAGGCGTACCAGTGAAGCTTGCTTCACCCTGAATTGTTTCAAATATTTCGTTAACCTTGTACAAAATGGCCCCGTGTTTAAGATAAAGTTGTCGAAAAATACCGCGAGAAAATTGTCATTTCTCCAGCGGCCGTGTAGTATATCGCGCCCTGAAGTAAACCTCTATCAAAATCGAGGCAAATCACCTATGAGCGAAAAAGTTGTCGTCATCTATTCCGGCGGAATGGACTCTTACACTGTATTAAACAAGGCTGTCCGCGAGGGCCATGAGGTTTATGCACTGTCTTTTAACTATGGCCAGCGACATGTAAAAGAGCTACAAGTTGCCGCTGACGTATGTGCAAAACTCGGCGTTGCTCATAAGGTCGTTGATATTTCTGCTATCAATCAATTATTGTCAGGCTCTAGCCTAACAGATGACATCGATGTGCCAGAAGGCCACTATGAAGAAGAGAGCATGAAGAGCACGATTGTGCCTAATCGCAATATGATTTTGCTTTCTCTTGCGGTAGGTTACGCTGTCTCTCTAAAAGCAAATAAGGTATTTTACGGTGCTCACTCTGGCGATCATGCAATTTATCCAGATTGCCGCCCAGAGTTCGTTAAAAAGATGGATGATGTTTGTCGCATTGCGAACTACGACGCCGTTGAAATTGTGAGTCCTTACCTTAACAACTCAAAAATTGATATCCTGACTGACGGTCTAAAAATGGGATTAGATTACGCTGACACTTGGACGTGTTACAACGGCCGCGAAAAAGCATGTGGTAAGTGTGGTGCTTGCCAAGAGCGTCTCGAAGCGTTTGAACTAAACCACGCGACAGATCCGCTCCCGTACGAATAATCGTATCGAAAAAGGCCTCTGTTGAGGCCTTTTTCATATGCTTTTCAAGTGCTTCACTTTACTGGAAGCGTCATACCTTCAAATAGCTTGTCGATATCATCTTGATTTCGTAGCAAACTTGCACGCTCTACCACATCTTTTGTGAGATGCGGTGCAAATCGCTCAATAAAGTCGTACATGTAGCCTCTTAGGAAGCTTCCTTTTCTGAAACCTATTTTTGTCGTACTTGCTTCAAATAGGTGACTCGCATCGATGCAAACTAAGTCGCTATCAGACTTTTCATCAAGTGCCATTGACGCTAATACGCCAACGCCGAGCCCTAATCTTACATAGGTTTTAATCACATCAGCGTCTGTTGCTGTAAACACGATGTGTGGCTCCAAACCATGAGCATTAAATGCTTTATCAAGTTCTGAGCGGCCAGTAAAACCAAATACATAAGTGATCAATGGATATTTAGCGACGTCTTGCACCGTCAGTGCACTGCCTTTTTGTGCAAGAGGATGGTCTTTGGCGACCACAATACTGCGATTCCAGTGATAGCAAGGTAGCATGACCAGATCACTGTACAAATGCAGTGCCTCGGTAGCGATAGCAAAGTCAGCATCACCTCGAGCGGCAGCATCAGAGATTTGCTGTGGCGTGCCTTGATGCATGTGTAAAGAAACCGCAGGGTATTTTTTCATAAACCCTTGGATCACAGGAGGTAATGCGTAACGAGCTTGTGTATGCGTCGTTGCGATGTTCAGTTTACCTTGATCTGGTAAGGTATGTTCATTTGCGACCGCTTTGATCCCTTCCACTTTAGAGAGGATCTCACGAGCAATATTAATAATTTCATTACCCGCGCCCGTAACATGCGTTAAATGCTTACCGCTACGGCCAAAAATTTGCACCCCCAACTCGTCTTCAAGCATGCGCACTTGCTTTGAAATACCAGGTTGAGAGGTATATAAACTTTCCGCCGTCGCTGACACATTAAGGTTGTGATTCAACACTTCGACGATATATCTCAATTGTTGTAATTTCATATTGCTTTTATTCTTATGATCTCTTGATGTTGAGCATCAGCCCATAGCAAAACCGCTTTTTGTTAGCGAGTTTAGTGCAAAGCGATAAAAACCGCCTGTTACGACCTTATGTAGGCTAGCACATTTGGTAAAAATGAGGTAGCCAAGAGGTACTAAATATCAGCATTTTCACTGACGCTCCGACAGTCACTTGGCCAAATGGCGGATATTTTGACACGCTTTTGCAAACTCTCGAGCTAAATCTGGCGACTATCTTTCACTAAAACTAACCGCTCATTTAGGCATCGGCTATACTAAAAAATAATGAATTCTTTATCTTTTTTACAGGTTATTGTCGTAAACCTGTTCAGAATAGTACGAATTCATGTAAGATTAAAAAATTACACTGGTGGTTACATGAAAGAGATTTCAGTATGTTTGTTTCTATTATAATAATGTTGATTGTTGCACTTATCGTCATAGCAGTTTGGGTAAGCGCGATCCAGCAACATAAAGAGAAACAAGAAGCAGAGAGACGCAAAGAACTTGCTAAGCAAAAGCGCGTAATAGAAGAAGCAGAAGACGTCATCATGAATGGCAGCAATATTCCGATGTCTGAAGTCATGATCCGTATTATTCAGCGCCGCGTGCATGACGCTTTAGCCGCGATGGTGGAGTTGTCTCCGACTTCGAGAGAATTAAAAAGTCGTTTACACGAGTCGCAAGAGCGCTTAAATACTCAGCCTGAAAAAACAGCAGACTCAGACTCGATTGCACTTCCTGACAACGACAAACAAATTATCGCATTAGTTCAAGGCATAAAGAAATTACGCCAACTGCTTCGCTCTGAGCATAGTAAAGGCAAAGTAGACACTCAACTGTTCGTTAATGAAGACCGTAGGCTCGAGCGATTTCAGCTTAAAATCAATGTTGAAAGCCAGATAAAACGAGGGCTTTCAGCGAGGACCGCAAATATGGTCGGTTCAGCAAGACAATACTTTGAAAAAGCTTACGCTACAATTTGCGCTGTCTCATATAATGATGACTATGTAAAAGAGAAAAAAGCACAACTGGAAGGTTATTTAGAAGAGATCAGCAGTGAACTTAGAGCGTCTAACGCATCAGCGGTGAAAAAGAAAGCAGAGCAAGAACAAGACGACTTGGACGTATTGTTTGCACCGAAGAAAAAGTGGTAACACCACAATTTACATAAAAGGCTGGTCTCCCAGCCTTTTTATTACAAGTGAAGTAAACCCACTTGCTTAACCAAAAGCAAACTTAACGATAAAGAGTACTGTCAGTACCCAAACGCTGATACTGATTTCATTTGCTTTGTTACACGCCAATTTAACTGCCGTATAAGAAATAAAACCCAAAGCAATACCATGTGCGATTGAAAACGTAAGCGGTGTCATCAATAACACAACACTGACCGGAATAGCATCGCTCATCTCATCCCAGTTAATCAACTTTAGGTTTTGCAGCATTAATACCGACACATACAGTATCGCGCCTGCTGTTGCATAAGCGGGAACCATTTGTGCCAGTGGCGCAAAGAACATCATGAGTAAGAAGCAGGTCCCCACAACCACGGCTGTCAATCCTGTTCGGCCACCAACGGATACACCTGACACTGATTCAATGTATGAAGTTGTCGTTGAGGTACCGAGCACTGAGCCTGCAATCGTCGCTGTACTATCAGCTGACAGTGCTCTACCCAGTCTTGGCATACGACCATGCTCGTCAGATAATCCGGCCTTTTGCGTCACCGCAACCAATGTGCCACTGGTATCAAATAAATCGACAAATAAAAATGCAAACACAACACTGAGCATGGACAGCTCAAAAATTCCGCTCAAATCCAACTGCATATAGGTCGGCGCGATGCTTGGGGGCATATCAACAACCCCGTGATAATCTACAAGCCCAAGCCCCCACGCAATACCCGTTACCATTAAAATGCTGATAAGCACGCCACTTTTTACTTCACGGTACATGAGCGCCGCAATCACAAAAAAGCTCGCAATGGCTAATAGCGGGCCGGGAGAAGTGATATCACCAAGTTGTACTAATGTAGCATCGCTTGCGATAACAATTTTCGCGTTCTTTAGCGCGATTAACGCTAAGAATGCGCCAATACCTGCCGCGATCGCACGCTTTAGCACGATAGGTATAGCTTGGATCACCCACTCACGAACCTTGAATACGCTCAAAAATAGAAATAAACAGCCCGACATAAATACCGCGCCTAATGCACTTTGCCATGTATAACCCATGCCAAGCACAACACCATAGGTAAAAAAGGCGTTTAAGCCCATTCCAGGCGCAAGCGCTAAAGGATAGTTTGCCCATAGCCCCATAATAAAACAGCCGATTGCGGCTGCGATACAAGTTGCTACAAAAGCAGCGCCGTGATCCATACCAGCTTCTGCTAGCATTGCAGGGTTTACGAAAACGATGTAAACCATAGTAACGAATGTCGTCAAGCCAGCAATCACCTCGGTTCTTACATTGGTGTGCATAGCTTGCAGTGAAAATAACCGCTCGAGCATAACTAAAATTACAAATTTGAGGAACAAGTGGTTGGATTTTAACACGAATCACTTTAAAACTCGGACAAAATAGTTAAAATTCAGCTACACTCTGCTTATCAACATTATTGCGAATAAAGATATGGATCAAAATAGCACCGACAACTCAGCAAATCATGACTTAGAACAGCAGCTGCTGAATGTGCTTGAATTTGTAACGTCGCCATTAAAAGCGGACGCAAAATTTCCAGATCTTCACGACAATACCCAAGCTTTGAAAAAAGGCCTCTATTACCTAAAAGAAAAATCTTTTCCGCTCGCGGCAAAATGGCTAAGACTGGCGGCGATGTCTGGTGATTTAAAGGCACAGTTTTTTTTAGGTTTGTTGTTTATGAAAGGTCAAGGAGTGCCACCCAGCCCCTTTCATGCAGCCGCTTGGTTAAGTTTGGCCAGCAGCCAAGGGCACAAAGGCGCCGAACAGGTACTACTAGATGTACGTCGCTTCCTTACAACTAAGCGCTTTAGAGATGCACAGTGCTATGCTGCAACACTTTACGAGCAAATCCATCAACTACAGCATATTAGCCAGTAAATTAAATCTTACTCACCCAAAAAATGTTGGCTAAGCGTAGCCAAGCCTCTCTAAAGTAAACTTACGCTTTCCCTCTGCGACGATTAAAATAGATACAGTAGGAAAACTTACTATTGCTTTACTCATACTGAACTTTCGTCAATTAAGCTTTCATTTCAAAAAATCACAACCTATTGTTTTATATTGAAAATTTAAACTACATAAAAATTAAGCTTAAATATTGATTAAAAAGCTAGCAATTTCCCTTGCATTCACACACTGTATAAACTACTGTATACACATACTGTATAGATAACCAGTGAGACAATTATGTTACACAGCAATGCACTTCTACAGCCAAACAATTCAACTTATTACACACTTAACGAAATCAATAATGTAATAGCTGAAGATGAGATCGTCGCTAGCTTAGAGTTACTTAAAGTTTTACATAAATGTCAGCATAAACAAGGCTGGACGCTACTCGTTGCACCCGATAATGTACCAAACAAGTCACTACTAGAAAGCGCTTCAGTTGATGCAAGCAAGTTGCTCGTCATTAGGCAAAAGCACATATACGACCTTGAGTATGTACTTAAAAGTGCTATCAGCAATGGTAATTTCGCTGCTGTGGTGATTTGGACAGATATTGCTTCTGTGCAAACTATCAACAAAATGGAACTGCCGGTATCTGACGTTGCGATCCACTGTTTTCAAAGCGCTTAACAAGCTACAATAACAGGATATAAATTTGTTAAAACTGAAGTTTTTATGTCTTGTTATTGCAATTCATCTCTTCCCTATTCACAATGTTGTGAGCCTTATCTTAAGGGACAAAAATTCGCAGAGCGTCCACAAATACTCATGCGCTCTCGCTATACTGCATACTGCTTAAAAGATGCAAAGTATATTCATGACACCTACGCCCATGCTGAACAAGCACAAAACAATGTCAACGATATTGCTGCATTTGCTAATTACGCACACTTTATAAAATTGGAAGTGCTAGAAGAAGTAGTAGAAGCTACTCAGGGGATCGTTGAGTTTAAGGCGCACTATATCGCGGAAAACACGCATTATATACTCCATGAGCGGTCAAATTTTATTACCGAAGCAGGCAGATGGTATTACTTAGATGGCGAATTGTACGATACGCCTACAACCAAAGTAGGCAGAAATGACGTCTGTCCGTGCGGCAGTGATAAAAAGTACAAAAAGTGCCACGGTAGCTAAAGTAACCTGAATTAGAGATTAGATACAAGGCAATAAAAAAGGCTTGAAGAAGCGAGCTAAGGATGATTAAGGGCCATTCAGCTTAAACATGAAGCGCGATAAGCATGGCGTTTAATGTCATAACGAAGCGAATAGCTGTAAAATGGCAAGTTTAATACCAGTTTGACTTATACTTGCTCAATTTGAAGGAGTAAAAGCTGCTGATGTTGTTACGCCGTCGCGCGTAACATACTCTGCATATCTCCCGTTGCAATTTGATCATAGAAACCAGCCGCATCCATTGCTTTATCAGCAACTAAGGCCAGTTTACCTTGCGCGCTCGCCAAACGTCTTTTAACCGCTGGTTCCAAATTTTCTACAACGTCGAGTGGAATATGCTTTTTATCATTTCGTGCAGCAAAAGGTTCTGGATTTAAATTTTCCTGCAATCGCAAAGTCGCCATCGCCCCCATAGATACCAGCTGCGCGTTATGCTGACCAATAAGCATATTGTACTCTTTTGGCGCAAGCGGCTTTTGTGGACCTATTTCAAATTGCTTTTTTAGTGTTTCTTCTGAGTTATCTTTTGCGGCAGCTTCAGATTTTGGTAGGTGAAATTGGCTAAAATCTAATGCATCGGTTGATAGCATAGATAACAGCATGGCAAAATCGGCAGAGCGCGTCTCATGAACACTAATGTTCAATGCGGATCCTAATTGCGACTCACTGATTAAAACGCCATCAATTTGCATGTATTCCAACCGATTATTTTGCTAATTATGAATTTATCGGCCTTTTTCCGAAAAACTTTAGTAGTTTTCTTTACTTCGAAAAAAACTTTGTTATTATCACCGCCGTTGTTTAGGAGGGGTTCCCGAGCGGCCAAAGGGATCAGACTGTAAATCTGACGGCTCAGCCTTCGCTGGTTCGAATCCAGCTCCCTCCACCATAAACAACAGTTACAATTTCGGAGGGGTTCCCGAGCGGCCAAAGGGATCAGACTGTAAATCTGACGGCTCAGCCTTCGCTGGTTCGAATCCAGCTCCCTCCACCACTTTCAAATTGTAACGCTTTAAAATGTATGGAGGGGTTCCCGAGCGGCCAAAGGGATCAGACTGTAAATCTGACGGCTCAGCCTTCGCTGGTTCGAATCCAGCTCCCTCCACCACTTTTAAAGTAAACGCTCCAAATGATGGAGGGGTTCCCGAGCGGCCAAAGGGATCAGACTGTAAATCTGACGGCTCAGCCTTCGCTGGTTCGAATCCAGCTCCCTCCACCACCTTCTATTGTGTTACCTCACCATAAGCTTACATATATAAACGAGCTTAAAAACAATCCAAAGCCAAAAATCAAATGTGCTGCCATACTTTTTACCCTTGCCTTATTCGGCTCTGGTAATTTAGATGCTGCGATCCCTGCGCCAAAACAGGGTTGCATAATAAAAAATGGAAAAACACACGTTATTAAGCCAAAAACTAACGCAATCAAAAGGCTAGGCTCAATCAACCAAGGCTTACCCACGCTCAGCAGTAGCACCAAGGTGAATAAAATCCCGGTGAGATAATGCATGCCCCAGCCAATGACACGTTCACCAGATATTGGTTTACTACGCCCGATACCTTGATGCGTGAGTTGACCTTGACACAAGTGTCCAATCCACCTACCAACCAACGCATAATCTAAGCCCTTTATGGCAAACAAGCGACTTAGCACAACTGCCCACAAATCCATAACGATCGTTGCACCTACGCCAATCACGACTGCTGGCATTAACATCGAATATAGGTTTTCCACTACTTTTACTCCTCTTTTTTACTGATAGCCGCTATCCTACTAGTTCAAGTTAACTTTAAGTCAAGGGCAAGAATGGATATCAGTGAAGTTGCAAAGAAGTCAGGTTTACCCGCTTCCACGCTTAGATATTATGAAGAAAAAGGGCTGATCCGATCGATTGGTCGACAAGGGCTCAAACGTGTTTTCCCCCCTTCGATACTTGAACGTCTAGCACTTATTACACTTGGCAGAAACGCAGGCTTTTCGTTAGATGAAATAGCAGACATGTTTACCCCCGAGGGTAAAGCGGATATTGATAGGGTGAAGTTACAATCCAAAGCGGATCAATTAAATGAAACCATTAAGCATTTAACTGCAATGCGAGATGGCCTCTATCATGCTGCAAAATGCCCTGCGCCAAGCCATTTTGAATGTCCTACATTTCAAAAGCTGTTAAAACGGGCGGCAAAAGCGAGGCCCGACAAATAATAGGCATAAACAGAACAGTATGCTAATGCTCAATCATCAAGTCACGACCGTGGTCACGTAAATAACGCCGAGCCATCTTATGGTCGTGGCCATAGTGCTTTGTTACCAAATGCCAAAATGCGCTATTGTGTGCCATGACATGAAAATGGCAAAGTTCGTGCACTACCACATAATCAATTACCCACTTAGGCGCACCAATCAAAAACGTATTAAACGCAAGCACGCCTTTAGATGAAAAACTGCCCCAGCGGCTTTTGTAAACGCGTATTTTTAGCGTATCGAAGCGAGCTTGAATATCAGGTTGATACCGGGCAATAACCATATCTAAATAGTCATTTAGCGTTTCGCTTAACAGCGCAACTAATTCACGCCATTCATTTTTGACAGCCTTAAGTAAAACCTTTTTGTTATCAAAATCAATTACAGAGGTCGTACTTTCGCCTCTTTGAATGATAAAGGTCTCGCCGAATACTTGCACAGTTCCTGTTTCCAGTGGCCGAGGGCTCTCAGGTATGATTTTTAGAGCAAGCTTTGATTTTATCCAATCGGATTTGCTTTCTACCCAATTATGTAACCAGCGCTCGCAAATTTGCTCTGGTGCATAAACAAATACTTGGCCAGCTTTTATTTTTATCGCAACGCTCTTACGCTTTCGGCTTTTCTTCAATTGATATTGCAAGGTAACAAATTCTTAGTCACTAAAGCATGCATTATAATATGAGCAACTTATCAGAGTCACTGCAAACGCCATGTAAGATAATGAATTTGACCAACGATGACATTAAACTCATCAATAGTGTGGTTTCTAACACTCTATAAATTAGAAAGATTTTTTCGTTAAATCACCGTATTTATTATTTTTGCTGCTACGCTTAATGAAAAAGGCATTTTGATTTAGGCAAGCTATGGCTGATAAACCCATTTGCCAATATGTGTCACCTGAGGGAAAAAAATGCAGTGAAATCGATATGGGCTCAGGTTACTGCTTTTGGCATGACAATAAATTCGATAAAGGTGGCTTAGAGCTAAGCCAAAAGCTTGAACGCTACGCCAAGCGCGGCGGTTTGCTGCAAGGCTTAGAGTTGAAGCGAGCCAATTTAGAAGGGCTCAATCTTGTTAACTTTGAAAATCATCATGGCTATGATCTATCTTATAGCAACTTTTATCGTGCCAATTTGAAAGGGGCGCACCTGTTTAATAATACCATTAAGCATGCGTCGCTAATGAAGGCGGATTTGAGAGAAGCAAGTCTGCACTGCTGTAATTTAGAAAGCACCAATTTGCTTGGCATAAAGCTGGAAAACACCCGTATCGATAATATGGAACTCGGCGAGCAATTACTACAAGAGCAGCAAGCTTTTGAAGCTCGTAGAAACCGAGCGAAAGAAGACGCGGAAGACCTGTTCCTACAGTCCGAAGAGATCTATCGTTTACTACGTAAAGGCGCAGAAAACCAAGGATTATTTGAAATGGTTGGGCGCTTTACATACAAAGAGCTGCGCATGCGACATGCCCAGTATCCGCGATTTTCAAAACGCCATCTTATTTCAAGTTTTGTCGACTTACTGTGTGGGTATGGAGAAAAGCCGGAAAATGTCATTCGCTTCAGCCTAGGTATGATAGTCACCTGTGCATTTTGCTATTTTCTATTCGGCGTTTCGTTTCAAGATCAGATAATGCAGCTGGACTTAAACAACAGTGTATCTGAAAACGTGATGGCGCTGCTGAACAGCTTTTATTTTAGTGTCGTTACCTTCACAACTTTGGGGTACGGGGACATTACGCCAGTGGGGATCTCACGACTGATCGCAGCGGTAGAAGCGTTTACCGGCAGCTTTTCATTAGCGCTATTTGTGGTGGTTTTTGTAAAGCAAATGACGAGGTAATACTCATCTCGTCATTTTTAATCCGCGATTTCTGATTTCAGTTGTTCTAAAAAATCCAGCATATACCGAGTACGGGCTTGTGCCTGCTCACGGGCTGCGGTCGTATGCATGTTATCTTTAATATGCAGCAATTTAATGAAAAAGTGATCTAAGGTATATTTGGTATCGTCAGCTTTCCGGTACTCACAAAAAGGGTCTTCTACATTGTAGAGATTGCGCGCTATCGCCCCACCTACTTTCATACAGCGGCTAACACCTATCGCCCCTAACGCATCCATTCTGTCTGCATCTTGGACAATTTTGGCTTCTAATGTCTTGGGTGTGACACCGGCGCTAAAACTGTGTGCAACAATGGCGTGGTGAATCGCCTCGAGTTTATCCGTGTCGTACTTCAACTCTGTTAGGAAGGCAACCGCCTTATCTGCAGCTAATTTCGACGCCAGCGGCCTATCTGGATGATTTTTTGCTACGGCAACACAATCATGTAACCAAGCGGCAGGGATCACCACAGCAGGGTCCGCACACTCGGCTTCGCAAAGCGACTTTGCGACTTTAACTACACGCTTGATATGAGACAAATCATGGGCAGTATCTGCACATGGTGTCGACAGCATAAACTCTTCACATGCTTTTTCTAATTCATGCATTTTTAACGTCATTAAGCTCAACTTTTATTAATATCCGACAAATAAGCCCACACAAATTCAGCGGGAAAGGCATTACTGATTGTATGTTGCCACACCCTTCACTAAAATGGCAGCTATCAGGAAAGATTAGAGAAAATATATGACTTGCGCGCTATATCTGCAATCAGGCAGAGAAAAATCCCTTAACAGAAAACACCCTTGGGTTTTCTCAAAAGCCATTAAAAAAGTAAAAGGTAAACCTGCCCTCGGCGATACCGTCAAGATTTACAGCAATGAGGGGAAATACCTCGCCACAGCCGCTTACAGTCCAGACTCTCAGATCAGAGCCAGAATTTGGACATTTGATGAATCACAGCATATCGACCAAGCGTTCTTTGAGCAAAAGCTTGCACGAGCATTAGCAGCCAGAGAATATGTTATCGCTGAAGGTGGTTTAACTGGCTTTAGATTGTGTGCCGCAGAGTCAGATGGTCTGCCAGGTGTAACAATTGATAAGTTTGATAACTACTTGGTTTGTCAGTTGCTAAGCGCTGGTGCCGAGCGCCACAAGGGTGAAATAGTAATGGCATTGCAATCACTATTTCCTGATTGTCATGTTTACGAGCGCTCAGATGTTGATGTGCGCAAAAAAGAAGGCCTTGATAAAATTACCGGACCGCTTGCAGGCGACGCACCAACCGCACCAGTCCTTATAAGCGAAAATGGTTTAAAGATTGAAGTCGATATCATCGGCGGCCATAAAACTGGCTTTTATCTAGATCAACGCGACAGTCGAGCCGCGTTAGAACGCTTTGTAAAAGATAAAGAAGTGCTTAACTGCTTCTGCTACACCGGTACATTTGGCCTTTATGCGCTGCGCGGTGGCTGTAGTAAAGTAATCAACGTTGACGTATCGCAGCCAGCACTCGACACAGCTAAACGCAATGTAGAACATAATGAACTAGACTTATCGAAGGCTGAGTTTGTTAAGCAAGACGTGTTCAAACTACTAAGACAATATCGTGATGAGGGTCGTCAATTCGATACTATCGTGATGGATCCGCCAAAGTTTGCAGAAAGTAAGGCGCAGCTTAACGGTGCTTGTCGTGGCTATAAAGATATCAATATGATTGCCATGCAAATATTAAAGCCAGGTGGCACGTTACTAACTTTCTCATGTTCTGGCCTTATGGAACAAAACCTGTTCCAGAAAGTCGTTGCAGACGCTGCGCTCGATGCTGGTAAAGAATTGTTGATAATGGAAAGGCTAAATCAGGCAGCCGACCACCCAATTGCGGGCAATTATCCAGAAGGCTTTTACCTAAAAGGCCTAATTTGTAAGGTCTATTGATTTAGCAATTTACAGTGGTATCGGAGGAAACTTCAATACCACCTTTAGGGCTTTAATTAATCTAATTGAACTTGGTGATTTCAAGTCCTACAACCCACTGCTCGTCCTGCTCTTGACTACAGCGGATCACGGTTGCATGAGCACTAAGTGGCTGGATCATATCGCCACTGGAATCAATGAAAATGTCAACGGTTGAATTTGCTTCAATTGGGTCGCTCACCGTCACCGACAACCCCGTAGCACTTAAATCGTGACAAATTCCTTGATGCACTTTACCCGACTCAAGTTCAGTTAATTTTGCTACTGCATCCACCGCCATACGCATAAAACGGCGTTTATCTTCATTGATCATATAATGCTCCTACACCATTGATTTTATTTTTTCTAATAGCGATTGCATTGAAAATGGCTTTACCACATAGGCATCGCAGCCTGCATCGAATCCCGCTTTTTGTTCTTTTTCGGACTCTAAACCAGACACCATTAATACAGGAATGTCCTTCGTCTCTGGTGTATTTTTCAACATTCGACAGGTGTCGTAACCGTCAAGACCCGGCATACACACATCAAGCAAAATAGCATCTGGAGGATCAGCAATCGCATTAGATAAACAGCTCGTACCAGAGTTTGCATAGCTCAGCTCAAACGCCCCTGACAGCGCCACCTCAAGCATTTCATAGTTAAAATACTCGTCGTCAACCACCAGCAGGTGCGGTGCATTTTTCCTTTTCTCTCGTGTGGACATATTCAATGCCGCTTCCTTCTCACAATCCAAAACTTTACTTCCTCATATAATAAAGTAACTGCCGTACTCTAAAATGCAAGTTTATATTTCGCACTCTTTTATCGAATTCAGAACACGTTTAGCCGAAATCGGATAAGCCGTTCCTAATGTTTGAGCAAACAAAGACACACGAAGTTCCTGTTGCATCCAAAAAATATTTATAAGCGACTCTGGTACAGGTAATCCAGAAGGAATTTTTTCCAACTTGTCTTGATAGGCCGTAGCTACTTTTTCCAATTCTAGTACACACAGCCTATCTCTGTTTGGATCTACCGCAAGTTTTTCAAGCCTTTTTTCAATCGCTTTCATGTAGCGCAAAATATCAGCGATTTTATCAGCACCATGAGCGGTGACAAAGCCTCTAAAGATAAGACTGGACAACTGAGATTTTATGTCGCCGTGTGCGGTGATCATCGTGAGATCCACTCTGCCTTTCATGCGCTTGTTAATACTGTGTGCAATGCTAAGCACAGCTTCAACTTGCTTCGCAATTTCAACTACGGTGTCGCCTAGCTCAGCTCGAATGTGCTCTTTGGCTTTTTCAAACGCGACATCATCTCTGATCTCGCCAAATGCACGCAGCAGTTTATCAACCCCAGCTTCTGTACAGTCATCAACTAAGTCATGCACTTTACCAAAGGGGTTAAAGTACAATCCTAACTTAGCCTTATTTGGCAAGTGTTGCTGCAGGTATTTAACAGGCGAAGGAACATTGAGTAGCACAAGACGGCGCAATCCTGCTTGATGCGCCGCTTGGGCTTTTATTTCGTTATCAAACAGTTCTATAGCCGTACTTTGCTTTTTATCGACTAATGCTGGGAAAGCCTTAATCTCATAGTTTCCTTGCTTTTTAGTATATTGCTCTGGCAGCTCGCCAAAATCCCACTGCTGAATATCCGTCTGCTCGATCCCTTGCTCTGCCACTTGCGAAAGCGTCTCGGTCACTTGCCCTTGCAACTTTGCCTTAAGTGCCAATAAATCAAAGCCATGGTCTATCACCTTACCTTTGTCATCAACTACCTGAAATTGCATTTTTAAGTGCGGCTCAAGTGCACTAACGTCCCAATCCGACTCGGCGACTTTGACACCTGTCATTCTGAGTAAACGATTGGCCACTGCTTCTATAAATGAGCCTTGCATTACCTCAACGGCGGCAAGCACCGCATCGGCATAATTTGGTGCTGGCACAAAGTTACGTCTTAAGGTCTTCGGCAGTGACTTAATAAGCCCACAAACCAGCTCATGTCTGAGCGCAGGAATATGCCAATCAAAACCTTCATCTTGAACTTGGTTTAATAGTGCCAGAGGAATATTGACCACCACGCCGTCTAGTGCTTGGCCTGGGTCAAAGTGATAACTGAGAGGCAAGATCAAATTCCCTTGCTGCCACGTATCAGGGTAGTGGATATCCGTGATATGTTCAGCGTCATGCTTCATTAACAGATCGCGCGTCATATGCAAAAAACGCTTGTCTTTTTGCTTTTGTGAACGCCACCATTTGCTAAACGCAGCACGATTATTTACATCTTGTGGAATTCGATCGTTATAAAACGCAACCACATCTTCTTCGTCGACTAGGATATCGCGACGCCTAGCTTTATCTTCAAGCGCCTGCACTTCTTCAACCAATTTTTGGTTTGCGCTTAAAAAGCCTTCGCTTTGGCCGAGTTGACCGTTTGCCAGCGCTTCACGAATAAATATCTCTCGGCTAACAACAGGATCAATATCGCTATACACCGTGCGTTTGCGGCCAACGATGATCAAGCCGTATAAGGTTTGTTGTTCAAATGCGATAACCGCTCCAGCCTTTTTCTCCCAATGCGGTTCGCTATAGCTGCTATTAATTAAATGCTTAGCGAGCGGCGCAATCCAATTTACATCGATTTTGGCATTAACCCGAGCATAAAGTTTACTCGTTTCCACAAGCTCTGCGGACATCAGCCACTTAGGGCTTTTCTTAAACAGTGTTGAACCTGGGAAAATATGAAATTGGCTGTTACGTGCGCCTTTAAACACTTGCTTTTGCTTTTCGTCTTTTACACCAATATGGCTAAGCATGCCGCTTAGCAATGATTGATGGACAGCTTCATCGCTTGCAGGACTGCTATTTATTTTAAAGCCGAGCTCCTCACACACCGTGGTCAGCTGATATACAATATCTTGCCACTCACGTACGCGCATATAGGCCAAAAAGTCTTTTTGGCATTGCTTTCTAAACTGGTTGCGCGTCAGTGCTTGCTGCTGCGCTTCGATATAATTCCATAGATTTAGATATGCAACAAAGTCAGAGTGTTCGCACTCAAAGCGATTGTGTTTTTCGTCAGCTGCTGCACGTTTGTCTTGAGGACGCTCTCTTGGATCTTGAATAGACAGTGCCGCGGTGATCACTATCGCTTCCCAAAGCGCATTGTTTTGTGCCCCTGACATCACCATCTTGGCAAGCCTTGGATCTATGGGTAAGCGGCTTAGTTTACGACCTGATTCTGTGAGCTTGGCTTTTTCTCTGCGCTTAGCAGGAACTATCGCCTCCAGCTCTTCAAGTAAAGACATACCATCTTTGATATTACGGCTATCAGGCGCTTGTACAAATGGGAATTGACTTATATCACCAAGTCCAAGTGCGAGCATTTGCAAAATAACCGAAGCTAAATTGGTTCTTAGAATTTCAGGATCGGTAAACTCAGGGCGCCCTAAAAAGTCGTCTTCAGAATATAAACGAATACAAATACCGGATGCCACACGCCCACATCGACCTTTACGCTGGTTTGCACTGGCTTGTGATACCGCTTCAATCGGTAAGCGTTGCACTTTGGTTCGATAACTGTAGCGGCTTATTCTCGCAGTACCCGGGTCGATAACATAGCGAATACCTGGTACGGTCAATGACGTTTCTGCAACGTTTGTAGACAATACGATGCGCCGTTGGCTATGGGGCGCAAAAATGCGATTTTGTTCGGCATTAGACAGGCGCGCATACAAAGGTAAAATCTCAACGCCTTTTAAATTGCGTTTTGCCAGCGCATCAGCGGTGTCACGAATTTCACGCTCACCGTTCATAAATACCAAAATATCCCCTGGTCCTTCGGCACAAAGCTCATCAACCGCATCAAAAATGCCCTGCAACTGGTCGTTTTCTGCTTCGCCATTTTGTGAGTCTACATCTTCAACTGGACGATATCTCACCTCTACTGGATAAGTTCGCCCTGACACCTCAATAATAGGTGCGTCATTAAAATGTTTTGAAAAACGCTCTGGGTCAATGGTTGCTGAGGTAATAATAACTTTTAGATCTGGACGCTTCGGCAATAACTGCTTTAAATAACCCAGAATAAAATCAATATTCAGGCTACGCTCGTGCGCTTCATCAATTATGATTGTGTCGTACTGGTTGAGAAATCTGTCTTGTTGAATTTCCGAGAGCAAAATACCGTCGGTCATCAGTTTTACGTATGTATTGTCAGAGACTTGATCTGAGAAGCGAATTTTAAACCCTACTTCTTGCCCCATCTCACAGCCAATCTCCTCTGCGATACGGGTGGATACGCTTCTTGCCGCTAGTCTTCTTGGTTGTGTATGACCAATATAACCATCCACGCCTCGACCAAGCTCTAAGCAAATCTTAGGCAGCTGCGTGGTCTTCCCCGAGCCCGTTTCGCCGGCAACAATAACCACCTGGTTATTCGCAATGGCTGCTTTGATGTCGTCTTTTTTCTGGCTGACGGGTAGTTGCTCAGGATACTCTACTGCTGGAATATTGGCACTTCTTGTTACCTTTAATGCTTGGCTTTTTGCTATCGCAGCCGCTACTTTTGCGACTACCTGCTTTTGCTTTTCTTGATCGGTAATTTTTTTCGCACCATGAAGGCGCTTTTTGAGGATGAAGTGATCCTTTTTAAGACATGAATTTAGCTCTTTGAACAGCGAGTCAACCTGCACTACACGACACCTTGTGATTACATAAAACGCCGTGTAGTTTATCAAAACAGATTAGGCGAACCCACCTAAATTTGGTTAGGAATTGAGATTTTTGCTGTTATTCACAAGGCAACTCCTCGTGAGTTACCTTAATAGCTCGTAAATTTCATCACGTCATACGTAGCGGTGTCCAGAGACATAAGCATCATGTAAATGCTTATCCAACGCTAATAACACGTTTGCACGACTGATAACCCCAAGTAAGCGCCCTTCATCGTCAACTACCGGGTACACTTTGGGCTTATTGCAAGTCATCAAATCTGCCATTTGCACTATGCTATCTTCACGTTTTACACACAGAGGCGCTTTTGTCATCACATCGGACACCACGCTATGAGACTCATTTTGATAGGTCGCCTCTAACATTTTTTTGAGACAATCTTGCTCAGATAAAAACCCAATAACCCGCCTTGCTTCGTCTATAACCGGCCCGCCCGACTGGCCGCTTTGTAGCAGCTTTTCTACAGCTGATTCTACGCGCATATCCTGTTTGAATGTTACGGGGCGATGATTTAAGTAGTCTGCGACTTTTATTGATTGCATTGCTCATCTCCATTAAAAACGCCAGCTATCATGATAATAGTAGCTGGCGTTTGAAGAACTTGCTTAATCTCAACGAAATATTGTTTTACTCGCTATAAATACCAACATAGGTCTGTGTTGTTGACGACTTGCTCGCACGATACATTCCTGCGGTATTAAATGGCATGCTAATATTTCCTTTAGGGTCAACGATGATCACCCCTCCCGTGCCACCAATTGGATAAAGTGTATCAAAAATCACTTCTTGTCCCGCTTTTTCAATCGACTTGTTTTGATAAGCGACACGAGCACAAATATCAGCTGCGACATTATATCGAATAAAATACTCGCCATGTCCCGTTGCTGACACAGCACAAGAGCGGTTATCCGCAAATGTGCCCGCACCAATCACCGGTGAGTCACCTATCCGTCCGAAGCGTTTAGCCGTCATGCCACCTGTTGACGTTCCAGCCGCTAAATTCCCCTGCTTATCGAGTGCGACAGCCCCCACAGTTCCCATCTTATATTGGCTCTCTAATTGTTGGTGTGCCGCCTGATAGTCTTTGGTTGCCGCTTCTTTCATCTGCAATCGCTTTTTCGCCTTTAGGAGCGATTGATAGCGAGCATCGGTGTCAAAGTAGTTGTTTTCCACTAACGTAAAGCCGCGTTTCTTAGCAAAGTCTTCCGCACCTTCGCCACTTAGCATGACGTGTACTGAGTGTTGCATTACTTCTTTTGCCAGGTTGATTGGGTTTTTAATGTGCTTCACCCCCGCCACAGCGCCCGCTTGGCGATTACGACCATCCATGATTGATGCATCTAGCTCATGTCCTTCATCATAAGTGTACACGGCCCCCTTACCAGCATTAAAAAAAGGCGAGTCTTCAAGGATGTTAATGGCTACCGTTACCGCATCAAGGCTTTCTCCACCTTGTTCTAGTACCTTATAGCCCGCCTCAACGGCTTCTTCTAATTTAGCTTTGTATTGTTTTTCTTTTTCTGGTGTGAAGTTACTACGCTCAATCGTACCAGCTCCCCCATGAATAGCGATCGCAAATGGGGGCGCTTTCTCGTCAGCGACAGCAGCCGTCGCCGACAAGGCTAATAACGCTACTAGCAAAGAGATTTTTTTCATTTTTATACCTTGGTTCGTTGTTAAACTTCAGCATGAGGTGAATTTTAGAACGATGCAAGCTTTCGCGTTAAAATTGTCAAGCTAACTGATTTACAGTATGGTTGAAAGAAACTCATGAGCTGCACGGCACAACAGCAAATTTGAATATTTTTCAATCAATTTATGGTTGTTATTTCGACCACAAAATGGAAACATATTCATTACTTTGAAATAACTCAAAGTAATAAAATAACGAAATTCGACAGGAATCGATATGAAAAACATTCTAAAAATTGCAGCTTTTAGCACACTACTACTTGGTACTGCTCAAGCCGCCGCTACTCAAGAGCAAATTAAAGTTATTGATTACAACACTTTTTATGACACCCAAGTAAACAATGTTGACTGCGGTGGCTACTGGGATGAGCGACGTGTGTGGGTATGTGACTACCGTACAGAGCTCGTTGATGTTAGTTATAAGACTTGCCACTACAAATTAATGTACGGTGAACCTTACGGTCCCTACACTTTATGGGAAACTAAAACCGTACTCGCGACACAAAGCTGCCCCGGAGGTTGGACTATTCCTGATCCTCATGGTTATCATCCCCGAGGTCAATATATACATCAACACAATACCTACTCAACTCAACAAGAAGAACGCCGAGTAGCTTATAACTGTCGTTGGGAAACACGCTCGGTTTGGATCCCTCGTGGCGGTTCATACTGCCCTATTCCAAACGCTAAGTAATACCAATTTGCCTTAATACTTGCTCAATTTGAAGGAGCAAATTGGTGTAGCAGTTATAAAATAGCATGCACAAAAAAAGCGCTTCCTCTGGAAGCGCTTCTATCGAATCGTTTTATATCTAAAAGCGATTAGCTCGCTTCGCGCTGTGCCTTCATACGTGCAAGACTCGCAACTTGATGCGTAGAAGTTAAGAATGCGAAGATCGGTGCTAAATAGCCACGTTTACGTAGCTCTAGGAAATCTTCGTCACCTAATTCGTTTAGCTTACGCTCATCCACAAGGTAGATACCGTTGATGTCTTTTTTCTCACCACGGATTTCTACCGTTAGCGTTTGTTGAACTAGAAGCTCTTTGTCAGCAAGATACTGAGTAAACGCTTCAGTTACGCGAGCAAACTCAACATAGCTAACTAACGCTTCTTTACGACGACCTAGGTATTCAGTTTCTTTACCGTCTTCGAAAAGCGCATTGCCTTCTTCTTCACCAACTAGCGGACTTGCTTCATCAATAACAATACCAAACTGATCTTGCTCTGGGTGCTTAACCAAACCAAACGGGTAACGTGCAGCGGCCATTGGCACAAAGCTGCCAGTCCACTTATCACCATCAACAAATAGGTTTTCACCAGGCTGAAGACCAAACATAGCAACCGCTTGAAATTGACCTGACTCAGTGTTTTTAACAAACGCCATTGGGAATTCTGTCGCTACACGCGCAAACTCATGCGCCACTACAGGCATTAAGTGCTGAGTTTTAAGGAAATCAACGTTCACGCCATTTTTTACTTTGATATTAGCGTGCTTTTCGTTGTGTAAAGGCTGCACTTGTTGTTCCGCCATAATACTGCTCCATTATTTTACGTATTTGTTACTTTATTTATTGCCCCTAAGGCTAGCGGTTTTCCGGGCAAATTGGAAGTTAAATATTTATTTAAGCATTACAGATCTTTCATACATTTGAATTGTCTGCTTTATCATTACGATGACATATATTGCTTAAATTGTTTAAGCCACTCTCCATGATCTAAAAGAGCTCCTTTAGCTCGCCTTAGTTGCTCATTGTTCTTATCTAATAATTTAAGCCCAATATCAAACTCTGCTTGAGACGTCGTTTGCGGGTGAGTGTTAAATTTCATTCCATACAGAACATATAAAAAGTTCTTTTCATTAAATAGCTCAAAGCGACTCCAAAAATCCATTTGTTGGGGCGAACGTAGCCTAAATTTTGCAAGCTTCCGCTCTAGAGAGTCTGAGAGCTTTACATCGCTTCGATACTCTACCCAAAAGTCACTATCAACCCTGTCAGAAAGGATATAATGCAACTGGATGAAATCGATTGTACTTTCCCATGCGCAGTTCACTGCATCATTATAGTGGTCACTGAATACCGATATCTCAGCTCTAGAAAGTGGGAAATTCTTCGACAAGAATTCCGCAGAAAAGTCTGTTAGTAAAATAGATGTTGCTTCCAAAGGCTCGACAAACCCCTGCGCTAGTCCTAGCGCTACACAATTTTTACTCCAGCTTTGATTCCTATAGCCCACTCTCATTTCTATTTTTCTAGGATTCACAGAGTCAACATTCAGCATTCTTGCATACGTTTCTAAAGCCTCTTTATGTGACATATATTTAGACGCATAAACAAAACCAGTTCCAGTACGGGAAGTAAGGGGGATTTCCCACATCCAGCCAGCTTTATGTGCGGTTGCCGTTGTGTAAGGATTCAAGCTGCTTGGATCATCTCTTTCTATCTGCTGTACTAGCGCTGTATCTACCAACAACTGCTCACTTTTATCCTGAAAACTGTCATTAGAAACTGAGCTTATTAGCTTCGCTGAAAAACCAGTACAATCTACGTAAAAGTCAAAATGCAGTATGTCTCCATTTGTCATGCAAAGAGATTCAATATGTCCTGTTTGATCTAGTTTAGATTCATCAACTGTTCCATTTAAAACTCTGACATTAAATCTATCTAGGGCATTACGTTTGAGCAATTTTGCGAATTTTGCTGCATCGAAATGATATGCGTATGGTAGCACACCTTGATAGTTGCCATCGGTTTTTAGTTTAGGTGCAAGCCCCGATTCACAGACCCTTGATTGTATCCCAACGTAATCAAACGGTATTTTTTTCCCTAAATTTAACCATATATTAGTTATATCCAGTCCTTCGGGATATGGCGCTTCAAATGGGTGATAATAAAAGTTATGTGCTCCATGAACTTTTTCATCAAGCCACGAAACAAATCTTATCCCCTGCTTGAAGGTAGCATCACAGCTCCCCAAAAGCTCCGCTTCAGAAATACCAAATTTTTTTAGGCTTTTAACTATGTAAGGAACTGTACCTTCTCCAACACCAATACTTGGTATATCTAAAGATTCAATTACTGTAATCTCGACATTGCTATTTGAAGAAAGCGCTAAGCCGAGATGATTAGCTGCTAGCCAACCAGCTGTGCCCCCACCAACAATTGCGATCTTGGTTATATTCATCTCGCCCTCTTGAAATAAAAAAGCCCAGTAAAAACTGGGCTATAGCTTACACAATTTATAATTAGAAGTTAAAATTAACACCTAATCTATAAGTTGCTTCGCCACGGAAAGACCATGTTGGGAAACCATCCTGAAGCGCAGGCTTAACATCAGCACCAACCTCTGCCGCACCATACTGAACATCATCTTCCTCGGTAACATTTACGACTTCAAATGTCAACGCTGCGTAGTCTGTAACTTGCCAACCGAAAGTTAAATCAAGTGTACCAAAGTCATCGTGCATACGGTTTCCGTAATAGTTACCATATTCACGAATCATGTATTCAGATCTCCAGTTATACGCTGCTCTCGCCGAGAATTCATCATTTTCCCAATAGCCAACTAGATTTAGCATATGCTCTGATGACTCGGTAAAACGGGATAGATTATCAGTATAAACCTCTGCTGGTGCACCTGCATCTGTGTATGTGTAGTTAGCGTTTATACCAAACCCATTATCCCAAGCATGATTCCACTGGAATTCAACGCCATCAATCTCGCCGCCACCTGCATTTTTATAGCGATTTACGGTCCAATCATCAGCTGGTGTAGTAAGGTCATTATTAATTACACCAATTTGTTGATTAAAATCAGTCGTCGCAACAATAAAATTACTCACATCCTTTATAAAGTAAGTTACGGCAAATAGGCCATCTTCACCATAATAATACTCTAAACTAACATCAGCTTGAGATGATTTCATTGGTTTCAGGTCAGGATTACCGTAAGTAATCTCCTCATTACCAATACGGTCATCAGGATAACCAGTTACTTTTGAAAGTAGTAAGTTATCGTAGTTTGGACGAGTAATAGCTTGACCAGCTGAAACGCGAAGAATTAAGTCTTCAGATAGGTCAAAGGTAATATTAGCACTTGGCAACACATCATTGTAATCACCATCAACACCTACTGGAGCTTCGCTCCAACCATTGTTATTTGCAAGAATATCAGCTGGGCTATTATCGATGATATGACCTTTTGAAGTCACATCTGTACTGACATATCTTAGCCCGAAGTTACCCCGGAAACCTTCGCCTTCAAAAGACGCCATAGCATACAATGACAGATTGTCTTCTTCTATTTTTCCGTAGCCCGAACGGTTATAAGCAAACTGATCGATTAGAGACAATGTAGCATTAATCATTGCATCTCGGTTTGCACGAGGAATAGTCCAACCATCATAGCCAATTGGCATTGTACCGCTATATAAATCCTGAACACTAAAATAGTTGGCAAAACCTCCTGCATTTTCACCATCTGCTGGGGCTGTTATTTTTGACTGGTCGTATACAGCCGTATATAGCTTTTTCTCAAATTCATGTTCAGTATATCTTACCCCAAACTCAAGTTTGTTGATCGCGCCAAAGTCAACGTAGTAATCAAAATCAACTTGACCATACACTTCCTCATCTTTATTTGGACCCTTTATACCTGTCCAAGTAGATGTTGTACCATATGCAGGTAGCTGTTCAACGGTAAAGCCAAGATCAGCACCATCAAGTTTTATTTGTTTACCAGTTGCATCTACGACCCCCCACCAGTTTACTTGGTCGAAGTTAGCATCGGACGTTTGCTTTAGTCCATTTCCATCAACATAAGCATTTCCCCACCAACCAAAACCAAAGTTAGCACTCATGTCTGTACCACCTTCCGCTTTCGAATGACCAAGAACACCTGAGATTTCATAAGTATCAGACTGGTACTTCCAGTTAAATTCTAGAGTGTCTGAAGTCATTTCTCCTTGGCGAGCCCAATTTTGGAAAAATACGTTGCTTCCTCTATCTTTTGGCGTATCGCTATATGTACAGACGCCAGCAGCATTGTAAGTTTTACATACTGATTCTTCCGGTGTCCAAGCGCCCCAGTTATTATCAGTACCAAAGTACATATTAGCACCAGTGCTGTCAGCGCCGAGCTCTAATGAAAGTGCGTGAATACCCAATTCAAGCTTTTCTGTTGGACGATATTGAAGCGTTACATCTATAGCTGTGCGCTCTTGATCTTGTAAAAAACTTGAAGGTTGTACTGATGAGTTTCCACCCCAATCAAGATCGGCTTCGGTGCCTTGACGAAGATATTCACGATCGATGTATGCAGCGGCTACAAGTACACCAAAAGTTTCATCTTTGTTTTTCCAACTGTATAGCCCAGAAACTTCAGGAGATATCTCCTCGTTTAGGGTACCATACTCGCCTTTTAGCGAAAGAAACGATGTATTAGATTCTAAATCAAGAGGCTTGCGTGTTTTTACGATTACTGTACCACCGATACCACCTTCAACCAGATTCGCCTGTGTCGCTTTATAAACTTCAATTCCGCCTATCAGCTGTGACGGTAACATAGAATAATTAAATGAACGGTCTAAATTCATTTGATCATACCAACCAGTTGAAGCCACATTCTGGCCGTTTAACGTAGTCAACGTCATAGAAGGATCAGTACCTCTAATTGATACAGAACTACCTTGACCAAAAGCTCGTCCAACGCTAATACCTGGAATACGCCCTAACGCTTGACCCACGTCTGAATCAGGAAATTTACCAATATCTTCAGCGCTCACTGCATCAACAACTGCAGTCGCGAATCTTTTTGTATTAATATTCTCTTTGTTTGATGCTCGCAAGCCACGAACTTCAATGACTTCTACGTTTTCTTGTACTTGATTTTGACTTTCTTCTGCAACTACAACGCCTGAAAAGCCCGCACCTAGTGCGATGCTGACGTTAACTGCAAGTAAGCTTTTTTTGAAATTATTAGCTAACACAGGATTCCCCTTGAATCATTTTGTTGGTTTTTTAAATCACTTCTGCCCAGTGATGATGACAACGCTGTCATCTAATAACAAACCATACACCCTAAATTACATATTCGCTACAATTTTTTTGGCCTGTTATTCAAAAAATATTCATATAGACATATATCTTATTGATAAATATAAATTTAAATATGGCCAAGATATGGTTTGTTACAAAAACGATTGGAGAATAGCACAAAAAATTTTGCTGCTGTAGGGTTTTAAGATGGAATTGTCTCAATAAAGGGACATTTTAATTATCTGAATACACACAAGGGGATGTGTATTCAACTCCCTCATCAAGCTTGGGCAGAAGCTAAAGATGAGAATCAATATCAATGACAACGCTGTCATTATAGATTTATCTGTAAGTACTGTCTAGTTCTTTTAGGAGAATTTTTTATGACAAAGGCTTATAAAATCTACGATTAGCGAGTTAGCTATCACTATCTTTTGCACAAATTTGAATACCCTATTACGGGACTTATTGATTTTCTAATGATCGTATATTGAATCAGTAAAATTTATTGCTTTTATTCGTAAGAAGTAAGAAGTAAGAAGTAAGAAGTAAGAAGTAAGAAGTAAGAAGTAAGAAGTAAGAAGTAAGAAGTAAGAAGTAAGAAGTAAGAAGTAAGAAGTGTTGTCGCTTCGAGCTGAATGTCCAGAGATATTCAATCAGTTGACTCAAATAATATCGAGACAAGGCTAGCTATCACGCCAGCCTTACATTTTACTATTTCTAGTAGATGCACTCGGGTTACGGGCACCAAAATACGGTCAAATTAATATCAGGGTGATTTAATACAGCGCGCAGTGGTACTTCATACTCTGAGCCGGATTGTTTTGCCGCTTCATACACCGCTTTTTTTTCATCACCAGAGATCAATAACACTACCGTCTTAGCATTAGCAATCCCCGCGAGGGACAGACTCATACGTTCTGTGATCTCACCTGTCACTTCGCTTTGATGAGCATTAATTGCGCACACAGTGTTTGTGGTCGTTAACGCGTGCTCTAGGCCCTTTGCATTTGGAAATAAACTGGCGGTATGACCATCAGGTCCCATTCCCAAAATAGTAACATCGAACGGTTTTTTCAACGCTGCATAAGCAGACTCACATAAATCAGCGCCCTCTTCTGCTGACACTGCCGCATTCTTCATCGTCACAAATCGAGCATTTGCCGCTTTGTCTTGCAGTAATGTCGACTTGATAAATGCTTCGTTAGACTTTTCGTGTTCCGGTTCGACCCAGCGTTCATCAACCATAGCAACCGTAATTTTGTCCCAGCCTAGTTCAACACCAGAAAGGTAACGATACGCTGGAGCCGGTGATGAACCACCAGATACTAACAGCACAGCTTCACCGTCCTGCTCAATACCTTGACTGAGCCCAGCTTGAAGTAGCTCTGCAAGCGCTGCTGTCATCTCGTCTTTGGAGCTGAAATTTCTTTCTGTTAACTGTGCCATTACGCTTGCTCTCCCGCGTTGAACCAAACATGTTTGTTTTCTTCTAACAGTTCATCGGCATCTTCAGGGCCCCAAGAACCAGCACGATAAAGTGACGGAGCCCCTTTGCTCTGCCAACGCTCAATGATTGGATCAATCCATTGCCATGCTTGGCGCACTTCGTCACGGTGAATAAATAAAGCAGGATTATTTGCAGCTGCGTCAAGCATTAAGCGCTTATATGCATCTGAATGATAGCCATTGTTATACTTTTCACTCAATGAGATATTTAGCGTCACCGGCTCTAGTTGCATTTCAAGGTTATCTAGACGCTTAGACATTAGCGTTAACTGAATACTTTCTTCAGGTTGTAATCTTATTACCAGACGGTTTGGCTGAATTGGACCCGCCGCATCACCATAAACATTGTGAGAAACAGGCTTGTACTCAACCACAATTTCAGCACAACGCTTTTTCATACGCTTCCCTGTTCTTAAATAGAAAGGCACGCCAGACCAACGCCAGTTATCAATGTGAGCACGAATAGCAACAAATGTTTCTGTTTTACTCGACCCTTCGCCCAGCTCTTCTAAGTAACCAGGTACCAGCTTACCTTCAAGGTCGCCTGGCACATATTGACCACGCACAACATTATTATCTACATCAGCGTCTATTAGCGGTCTAAGCGCTTCTAATACTTTAAGCTTTTCAGTGCGGATGCTATTCGCATTAAGTTTATGTGGTGACTCCATCGCAACCAAGCAAAGTAGTTGCAATAAGTGATTTTGCACCATATCACGAAGTGCACCCGCTTTGTCGTAAAAACCAGCTCGGCTTTCAAGACCTACCGTTTCAGAGATACTGATCTGAATATTATCTATGGCTTTAGCATCCCATAAATTCTCAAAAAGTGCGTTTGAGAATCTTAGCGCCATCAGGTTTTGAACCGTTTCTTTACCTAGGTAATGATCGATACGGAATACTTGCTCTTCCGAGAAGAACTCACCTATTTTGGCATTGATTTCTTCTGCAGATTTACCACAATAACCAATAGGCTTTTCAACAACTACACGTGATTGCTCAGTGATTAGCCCTTTGATTGATAGTAACTCACAACAACGGCCATAAACCGCAGGTGGAAGTGACAAATAGAATACACGAGACTTATCTTCCCCATCTGCCAAAATATTCTTTAGCGTATCCCAGTGTTCGTCTTCTTCAGTAACATTGACTACCACAGGCACTAAAAACTGTTCAAATGCGGACCAATCTTTCTTGTTGTATTCGCCTTTGCCAAGGTGAGTTTGTAATGCGATATGTGCCGTTTCGATAAATTCTTGTTGTTTGTTTTGTTCACGAACGGTCGGTAAGATGCGAGTGCCTTCAGGTAGATTACCTTCTTGATATGCACGATACAAAGCAGGTAGGAGTTTGCGAAGAGCTAAATCGCCTCCCCCACCAAAAATTACGATGTCAAAAGGATTAAGCATAGTTCACTCTCATAAGTTAGGCGTGCACTACAAGCACGCAGTGTTTATTCGATTTGGAGCCACTCCAAAGCCTACCAAACTCATTATGTAACGGGTGATGATTTCGATTGCAATGCACTAGTAATATCAATTCGACTTAATACCTGCCCAATTTGAGGGATTAATTAAGTAAGTTGGTATAAATGAGTCTTAGAAACCTGTATTTCCTCTCACAAAAATACAGGTTCTAAGTACTCCAGCGCTACCCGTTCAAAGGTATTCTGTTCACTTCCAGTTCCACTCGAAGTATTAATTTGTTCTCTTTTGCTTGTAATAAGCGATTAGACCCGCCGTTGAGCTATCATGAGGGTTAGTAACGCCTTCTTGTGTTAGCTCGGCTTCAATATTTGAAGCAAGCCCTTTACCAAGCTCAACACCCCACTGGTCAAATGAACACACATCCAAAATAATGCCTTGGCAGAAAATTTTGTGTTCATACAAGGCAATTAGTCGACCCACAGCTTTTGCATCTACCTTATCTAAGATAAATGAAGAAGTTGGACGGTTACCTTGGTGTATTTTATGCGGGATCAACTTGTCGATTTCCGCATCCGACTTACCTTTAGCCGTTAAATCTTCACGAACCTGCTGTGCATCTACACCTGCCATCATTGCTTCCGTTTGCGCGAAGAAGTTAGACAGTAAAATATCGTGATGCTGGCCTACTTTGTTTTGCGGTTCAATCGAAGCGATAAAATCAGCCGGTACAATCACATTACCTTGGTGTAAACACTGGTAAAAAGCGTGCTGGCCATTTATCCCTGTCATGCCCCAAATAATTGGCACAGTCGTATAGTTTACCTGCTCTCCTGCAAAAGTAACATGCTTACCATTACTTTCCATTTCACCTTGTTGTAAATACGCAGGCAGCATATGAAGCGCCTGATCATAAGGCAAAATCGCTTGTGCTTGATACCCCAAGAAGCTGGTATTCCATACACTAAGCAACGCCATCAACAATGGAATATTGTCTTCGTTGTTTGCCGTTTTAAAATGCTCGTCAATTTCAAACGCACCTTCAAGCACTTCGACAAACTTATCGAAGCCTAAATAAAGTGCGATTGGTAATCCGATTGCGCTCCAAAGCGAGAAACGACCGCCAACCCAGTCCCACATCGTGAACACGTTGTCATCGCTAATACCAAACGCTCTGGTCTTCTCAAGGTTGGTGCTCACCGCGACAAAATGCTTGGCGATTGCTGCTCTATCATTTGCAGCATTCAAAAACCACTCAACGGCAGTCTTTGCATTAGTCATGGTTTCAGAGGTTGTGAACGTTTTTGATGACACAACAAACAGGGTTGTTTCTGCGTCCAAACCTTTTAATACTGAAGCAATCTGTACACCGTCAACATTCGAAACATAATGCACGTTTAGCGTGTCATCTGCATACGCAGCAAGCGCATCAGTTACCATTTGCGGGCCTAAGTTAGAACCACCAACGCCAATCGCAACCACATCTTTTACGGCTTTGCCTGTATACCCTTGCCATTCGCCTGAACGAACTCGGTTACTAAATGCTTGTAGTTTTTCTAATTCCGCATTGACTTGTTCAGTAACATTTACACCATCCACATAAATAGGTGTATTAACACGGTTACGCAGCGCCGTATGTAAAACCGCTCGGTCCTCAGTGATATTTATTTTTTCACCTGAGAACATCTTTTCTCGCCAAAGCGCAATATCGCTCTCTTTTGCGAGCTGCATCATCTCAGAGAATGTTTGGTCGTCAATGCGTTGCTTGGAAAAGTCGAACAATACACCTGGGATTTGACGAGAGAACTTTTCAAACCTTTGTGCATCGTTTGCAAACATCGTTTTTAAATGCTGTTGCTTTACTCGCTGCGCAGAACCATTGAGCTTTTGCCAACTATCCAAATCTACACGACCACCCATTACATATTCCCCTAAGACGTAAGTGATTGTTAGTTACCTTACTTTTCAGGTAGTAACAACAAAGAAACATTATTAAACAAGCACATTATGTCAAAATGACAACGCTGTCAAATTGCTTCTTTTCAATTTTACATTGCGAATAATAACCTAAAATAAAATTTTTGACACCGGTATCATTCATTTATTTCTGCGAATTGTAGTGCTAAATTCTGTACTTATTAGATAGACTAAGAAAAACAGATGATCCTTTTATTAAGCCGATGGTCGCCTGAGCGGCTAAATATCTCAGAAATTGGGCGCTAGCTTCTGCATACATAAAGCGCTACTATTCCTCTGTGCTTAATAATGATCGATACAGACCTGTAAATAGAAGAACAACTACATGAAAGTCACTATTAATGATGTTGCCAAGCTAGCTGGCGTATCTATGAAAACCGTATCGCGGGTAATCAATAAAGAACCTTCGGTTAGAAAAAAAACCTACGATCAAGTAATGCAGGCTGTAAAAGAGCTTAATTATCAACCTAATATTGCTGCGAGAAACTTAGCTGGTACTTCTTCATTTGCAATTGGCTTGGTCTACGACAATCCCAATGCGTATTATGTCATTGATATGCAAAACGGGGTGTTATCTCGCTGTAGAGATGAAGGGTATGAGCTCGTCATCCACCCCTGTGAATCCAATTCGGAAAATATGGCCGAAGAATTCGTCACTATGATCAAACGCTCACGTCTTGCAGGTTTGGTCTTGACTCCTCCTCTATCCGAGCAACAAGCCATTATTGATATGCTAGATGAGCTGGGCATACATTACGTGCGTCTACTTTCTGGTCGAGCGCAAGAAGCGAAAAATAGCGCAAATAACTGTATCTTTGTTGACGACTACGCTGCAGCCTATGAAATTACTGAGCATTTAATCCAACTTGGACATAAAAAAATTGCTTTTGTACTTGGGGATGAAGAGCACAAATCAACGACGGAACGGTTAGCCGGATATCGCGATGCCCTGAAAGCACACGATATAAAACAAGACGATACGCTGCTCTATCACGGTACGTACTCATTTGAATCTGGGGTAAAAGGCGCTAAAGCGCTGCTGGCCGATGGTAATCCAAACCAAATCACTGCGATTTTAGGTGGTAACGATGAGGTAGCCGCTGGAGCTTTATTTGCTGCGCGGCTGATGAATATAGAGATCCCGGGTCAATTGTCTATCAGTGGCTTTGAGGACTCTCCATTCTCCCGCCAAACTTGGCCAAAGCTTACGACTGCACATCAGGCTAACAACATTATTTCTGAGCATGCTGCGCGTTTATTGTTTTCTAAAACACGTGGACATCGAAAAAATGATAAAGAAGTCTCACATGTGTTCACACCGAGTATGGTAGTTCGTGAAAGCACGGGTAGGATCACACAATAGCTATTTATTTAGTCGGCTCTCGGGCCGACTAACATCAAAAAACTTTCACTATTTGGCCAATAATTCTTCACTTTTACTCGACCATGCATTGATCAGCGCCTTGACGAGAGATGCAAGTGGAATCGCAAAGAACACACCCCAAAAACCCCATAAACCACCAAAAAACAACACTGCAACAATGATATAAACAGGGTTGAGATCCACAGCTTCAGAAAACAATAATGGCACTAAAACATTACCATCTAATGCTTGAATAACGCCGTACGCAATGAGGATAGTCCAAAATTCTGGTGCAAGACCAAATTGAAACAAAGCAACTGCGGCAACGGGTAAGGTAACGAGTGCAGCACCAATAAATGGGATAAGTACAGAGAGCCCAACCAACGTACCTAGTAGTGCGGCATAACGTAAATCCAAAATGGAAAAGGTCACAAAGCTCACTACACCAACGATGACAATCTCAAAAACTTTACCACGAATATAATTCATGATTTGTTGGTCCATCTCGTACCACACTTGTGAAATGAGTTTTCTGTCTTTGGGTATAATTTTTGAAATTCCATATGTAAGCTCTGACTTGTCTTTCAACATGAAAAAAGCAAGCAGCGGCACTAAGACCAAATAAATCATCCATGCGACAACGTCTTTTAATGAAGTTAATGAGGCTGACACAATGACTTCACCAAGCTCTAGTAACTTGCTTTCCACAGAGCTCACAATGGCTTGTACCTGAGTCGTAGAGATCAGAGTCGGATAGTATTCAGGTAAATGTAAAAGGAAGTCCTTACCCTCTTCTACCATGGTTGGACTTTCTTGGAGCAGGTTACTTAACTGTTGCCACAGAACAGGAACGATACCAAAGACTAGCCCCAAAGCGACGCCCACAAATACTGCCATTACGACTACTGCTGATAACATCCTACTGCCAGTCACTCGGGTGAGCTTGTTCACTGGCCATTCCAGTAAATAGGCGATCACAATTGCGACCAGTACCGGCATGACGTAACTGCCAAAAAAGTACAGTAAAGCAACCGTGGCAACTAGCATCAGCAATAGAGTAACGGAATGTGGATCTGAAAACTTTTTGATATACCACGCTTTTACTAACTCAAACATCCATGATCTCCAAACAAACTTCACCGCTTTCAATTTCAATAATTTGGTAACTCACCGAGTTACCATCCAAATATTTTTTTATGTCTAACAAGCTTTGATCCTGACTCATCAGCAATTTTAGTTTGCCTAGAGTATAGTCATGGCGCTTTAACCGCCACTTAAACTGAACAAATAATGCGGGACAGGTAAATTCTCGCAAATCATGTACAAATTTTGTTGTCTTGTCTCCACACAAATCACTCAATGCGGTAGCCCTCAAGGCGTTGATGGTTTATTCTTAATAGCATACTCTACTTCTTGGGAATCTTAATGCCAGGCGTTAATAATAAGGCCCGATTGCCAGCCAATCCAACACTAAAAGAAATAAATTGGTACAAAAAGCAAATTAATTGGGGTGAACTTCCGCCGTTTTATCACCTTGTTGCCTCAGCGGTAAGTGAATGTGAAGGTCTGCTCCATCACGGCTTTGATAATGCGGTAAAGCGTTTGCTAGATAAGCGAAATTGGAATATAGAACTATTAGGTGGTTATGAAGATGACAGTGGCCTAATCCACTGTGACAATAAACCTCAAATAGCATTACATCAAGCATTTACTGATAGAGGCTTTGAGCTTTGGGCTTACCCAATAGCCAAAGGCACCAAGATTGATGCCTATGTTAAAGACAATCGTTTTTTGGAGTTTCGAGTATGGGATCCGCATACGATGAAAAACTTACTGCGCATCAACCAGCTCCATAAATTCATTGCGTTTTACTTTGAGCGCGGTGATATAGCAGACAAAGCTTTAATACTTCACGCGCATAAAGTGCTGCATATGACAGTGACATTTTTGCAAAAAGAATTGAACATCACCAGCGTTGGTGGGGTCTCAATAAAAGATTTTTACCAACTTTGTGAAAAAGATGCTCGAGCATGCAATGATGAAGTCGACTTAGCTAGGATCATGCTCGGAGAAGACCTTAAAAGGGATTAAAATGCGGTTAAAACCCCTATTAAATTCAATCGTTTTAACATTTGCGCTCGCAACATCAAGCAGCACTAATGCACAAACAGAGCTAAAGCTACCAGATTTAGGCACTTCGGCTCTACAAGTACTACCTATTGAAAAAGAGCAAGCGATCGGCGAAGTCATGATGATGCAGCTGCGCTCGCGCTCCCCTGTGGTTGGCGATCCGGTACTTGAAGAGTACTTAACTAGCCTGGGCAATCGCCTCGTCGCCAATGCCAATGACGTACGCTTTCCATTTACCTTTTTTTGGATAAATAACAAAGATATTAATGCCTTCGCTTTTTACGGGGGTCATGTAGGTGTACATACGGGACTCATTGCGCAATCCGATAACGAGAGTCAATTAGCGTCCGTAATTGGCCACGAAATTGCACACGTTACTCAACGCCATTTAGCACGCCGCGTACAAAACGCAAAAGACAACAGTGCCTTGACCATCGCGGGGCTTATTACTGGTATTTTAGCAACCGTTGTTGCCCCAGATGCAGGTATCGCCATTTTATCCGCAAGCCAAACACAATCATCGTTGAACCAACTAACGCATAGCCGAAAAGCAGAGCAAGAAGCCGACCGATTTGGTATGAATACACTACATAAAGCAGGCTTTGACCCCTATGCGGCCAGTGAGTTTTTAACTAAGCTCTCGGATCAAATTCGCTTTAAAAATAAGCCCCCTGCGTTTTTGCTTACGCACCCGTTACCCGACAGCCGAGTATCGGACGTTAGACTTAGAGCACAACAATTCGAGAAAAAGCATTACCCCTCAAGCCTTTCCTACGCGTTAGCTAAAAGCCGTGTGCTTGCTCGATACTATTATTCCGAAGATGCAGGAGAAGCCTTTTTCAGAAATTCTCTAAAGCGCTCAGCAGAACTCGACAAGCGCGCCCTACAATACGGATTAGCAATCACGTTACTCGATCAAAAAAAATACGAGGAAGCTGGCAAACTATTGGATGAGTTGTTAGAAAAAGATCCGAATAACCTGTTTTATCTTGATGTATATACCGATTATTTAATTGCGACAGAGCACTCTGGCAAAGCCGTTGAGATGCTTCAAGCTCAACATCAACTTAGGCCCAATAACCAAGTTATCACGCTGAATTATGCTAATGCCGCCATAAAAGCAAAACAGTATGAAGTTGCCGAGCAATTGCTTAAGATCTTTTTGCTTGATAAACCAGATCATATCATTGCTCGTGATTTACTCACACAAGCCTATGAAGCCCAAGAAAACAAGGCGGCTTACCACGAGTCAAAAGCGAGTGTCTATGCCCAGTACGGTGCATTTAATAAGGCAGCAGACGAAGTACAACGTGCACTCAATCATGTCGAAGACAAAGAGGATATCAAGCGTACAAGGTTAAAGGCACTACTTAGCCAATATCGTAATATGCAAAAAGAAATCGCTAAGCTGTAATGCTTAGCGATTGCTTACAGCGATAGTAGAAACGTATTTAAGCCAATTTTCTTGCACATCACTTTTCGTCACCTCTACATTAAGCTATGATCCGTTTACATTACGAATTAGAGCAAAATCATGTCAGTAGAAATCTATCACAACCCGCGCTGTTCAAAATCACGTGAAACCTTAGCTTTACTAGAGTCCAATGGCGTTAATCCTACCGTTATTGAATACCTAAAGACGCCAATCGATAGTGGCACTTTGGCTAATTTACTTTCTAAACTTGGATTTAGTTCTGCTCACCAGCTCGTCCGCAGCAAAGAAACGCTCTACAAAGAGCTTGGGCTATCGAAAGACTCGGACGAAGCAACACTGCGCACAACCATGCTTGAAAACCCTAAACTGATTGAGCGTCCTATCGTTGTCAAAGGTGACAAGGCAGCGATTGGTAGACCCCCAGAGTCAGTGCTTGATATCCTGTAATGAGTAAAATTCTTATTTTATACCACTCCAGTCATGGCTCCGTGGCGAATATGGCGCACGAATTTGCAGACACCATAGTGTCACAAGGCGGTGAAGCTATAGTACGCGTTTTTGAGAAACGTCAAGACCATGATGTGGTAGTAACAAAGCAAGATTTAGTAGAGTGCGACGGTTTGGCGTTTGGCACTCCTACACGCTTTGGTATGATGGCAGCTCAAGCGAAAGCGTTTTGGGAAACCACCAGCGATTTGTGGCTTAAAGGCGCACTCATTGATAAACCAGCCTGCGTATTTTCGTCTTCAAGCAGTATGCACGGTGGCAATGAGGCTACCCTACTTAACCTCTCGTTACCGTTATTACACCACGGCATGATGTTGTTAGGTATCCCCTATGATGTTCCAGAGCTTTTGGCGACCAACATGGGCGGGACGCCCTACGGTGCAACACACGTTGCGGGCAGCCAAAACAATACTTCACTCACTCAAACAGAAATCAAAATTTGTCGTGCAGCAGCGAGTCGACTGCTACACGTCGCGGAAAAGTTAACATGAATGAAATTGCAAAAAAGCCTATCACTAGACGCTTTCAACTCTTTGCGCTAGTCGGGTATTTTGGTCTCCTGATCCTGATGCCACTGTGGCTCTTTGTGCTTGCACCAAGAGAAGGTTACAGCTTGGGCTTTGTCTTTGTGGTGTACGTTTTACCTTTATTACTCCCGCTTAAAGGTATTTTACAGGATAAGCCATACACTTATGCGTGGGCAAACTTTGTCGTGATGTTTTATTTTATCCACGGCTTTACCCTTTTGTGGACATCTCCAGACGAGCTATTGTTAGTCCTGCTAGAGATTGGCTTTGCAACATCCATGTTTATTGGTTGCACTTACTATGCGAGACACAGAGGCCAAGAGTTAGGATTGAAGATCCGCAAGTTAAAAGAAGACCTCGCTGACGAAAAGGCAGCTCACGAACATAAAGAGCCATAATCTCGCTTGCGTAACTACATTAAAAAAGCGCAGTTCTCAATGAAGTAACTGCGCTTTTTAGCATCAATCCGTCATCAGCTTAGTTCGTTACGGTAAGCTACTGCAACGAGAGTACGGCTATCAACACCAATACTGAAAACAATACCTGCACACCAATACTAAGCCATGCTAACGCATTTACCCCGATCAGTGACCATGGCGTTGAGCTGTTTGGGTATAGAGGGTTACTGCGTTTACGCTTCGCAAAAACAAAAATTGCGATAGAAGCAGCCGTAGTGACAAGTGTTGCGATAGTTTTTTCATCCACCTCATCAGTAAAAAATAAAAATAACTGAAGTGGTAGCAAAATAGCAGCAAAGGCATAAAGAATATGGACGGTTTTTATTTTTTGATACTTTGCTTCATTAGAAAGCTCGATAATACCGTGCTGTTCAAATGTTTGCTTAGAAGTAAGCGCCTGATTTTTCATAGCCACACGGTAAGGGGTGTCACCATGAATATCCGCAAGCGTCGGGTCATCACCATGTTCAAAAATCATTTCGATCATAGCAGCAGAGTTCGATGCCGCCGCATAGTGCATTAAGTTCCTGCCCGACTCATCCAGCTCATTAACATTGTGATGTGGCAACATAGTTTCAACCGCACTCACAAAGCCATTTTCAACCGCTAACATAATGGCAGATCGCCCACTGCTATCTCTTGCCGTTCCTTTCGCGCCCTGTGTGACTAAAGTAATAATTGCAGACTGCTTAACTTGTTGCTGGGTTAGCTGGAACAATAGCGCCTGTTCCAAAAGACTCGTCACCTCGTCTTTGTCACACATGGCACAAAGCAGCTCAAAAGTCAGCTGCCCATCTAACAAACTATCCGTAGCAAGTTTAGCGGTGGCGGCCCGGTCAAGCAGACATGTATCAAGGTGAGTTAACAGGGCGGTATGAGTTTCTTGCGAACTATTGCACCACAGAGAAACGATTTCTTTCGCGCTAAATTTCACTCCCATTTCCATTAACCAAATCAAGGTCTTTTCATACTGTTTGCTACAAAGCAGTTCAACAAACGATTGATTTTGGTCTTGTATTTGGGCTTGAATATTCGAGTATTGACCAAGACGCTGAATAAGTGTTTTTATTAGCTCATCCTGATCAGTATCATTTTCCTCAATGTGTTGAATTACGCTATTAACGTATTGACGCTGTTTATCGTCATAGTCATCAATATGCTGAAAATAACAGGCTTCGAACGGCTCTAGCGGTCGTAACCAAGCGAGGTAAAATAAAGGAGGTAGAACAGTGGTCGTTACGCCCTGCTCATCTTTCATTTGTTGGCAATTCGGCCATGCCTCTATGGCATCTAGAATGTAAGCACCGTTTTGTTCGATTAACCCCTTTAACAGCATGGGATACTGGGCAGGCCAAATTAACACTTGTTCCATGAATGCGCTATTATCCTCAGAATGTAAATATATGCAGCATAATTATCGCGAAATGACTAGGTGGTGAATAATATCAACAGTCGCGCTAAAATGCTCACCTATTTCAGGACAAATTTAAAAAATAGGGCTTTTTTGAGGAGCTAGAATGGGTAATCAATTAGAGACATGGCAAGTGATCTTGATCATTGTTGGCGTGTTAGGGGTGATTTGGAGCAATATTGCGTTATTAAAGTATTCCGCCAAATTTGAAATGAAAAAGAAAATCGACGAGCAGACGGCGCCTTTTGACAAAGATAAGGTAACGTCCAAAAACAACAGGCCTCAAAATAATCCAAAAAAGGATGAAGATTGAAGCATGTTGCGACGTTAGACGAGCTGACTAATCATTCATTCACATTTGAAATTTAATCGCACATCATAAGGCTTACCGAGCGCACCATCGGCTATCCCTCCACCTATGGTCATTGCAGCCCCAGCATCATCGACACTATTTCGACCGAAAATCCACATCGCCATACCGGCAGCCTCAACGGCGTTAGCTACGCCTTTTTGCGTGATATAAGTACTTTCAGGCGTATCGCTGTTATAAATGATATCTAGATTCACAACATACGCGACCATATCGGCTTGTTTGCAATAGTGCCTGGCCTGCTTTAATGCCTCTTTACTACCCGCATCACGGCTGTCGGAAAATAACATAATATTATGCACACCATCAGACGATGGACGCACATCATCATGATGAGCACACCCGGATAACCAAACCGCTAAACCAACACTTAATAGAATTCTTTTCATCACACTCTCCTATTCATTAAGCGCAAGCTTAGGGGTTATTTCGGTTTAGTTCCGTTAGTCATTGTTTAAATTTGTAATAAGCGACACAATTGACCAATCACTGCGGTCACTTAACTTCCACGTCTACCCAAACTAAACGGTGATCGGAGCTGGCATGACGACTTTCCACTAAACGGAATAATTCATCTTCTTTGCTTGGCCAGAAAACCCCGCTGCTAACCACTCGAAAGCCGAACTTGGATGGCAATACGTAATCTACACGAGCCCCCCAATGTGCAGTATAACTGCGACTCTCACTTTCCTTGCTATGTTCACTTCCCCCTCTGCTTTTTGGCGTAAAGTTCGAGAATACTTTAGGGTTATCTAATAATTGTTCTATCACGCCAGGTCTATGTTTATCGCCTTTATCAGCAGCGTTTAAATCACCGACGATGATAAATCGTGTATCATTTTTAAGGCCACCTTTAACGCCATTGTCATCATAAATGTACTGGCTACGTTTAGGGTCGATATAATCGGCCATTAAGCGGATCTCATCGTGATTTCTGTTGCCATTCCTATCCTCTTCACCATCAAAGACAGGGGGCGTTGGGTGCATCGCCAACAGGTGAAACAATTTACCATTCACTTCAATTGGCAGATCCCAGTGAGATTTTGAGCTTAGCCTCAAGCTTTGCCACTCTTGCTCACTATACCAAGGCTGTCTCGTCGTCGGATCCATTGTCACCATATGATCTGGCATATCTTTCCAAAGAAATGCCTGCAGAGTTCGGGCATGCTCTTTTTTAATCGGGTACTTTGACAGCACAACCATCCCATATTGCCCCTCATATAAACCAAACCCTTGGGCATCACCGCCATAGTTAGATTGCTTACCGTCATTATCTAAATCATACGGTGTTGGTAATCCAGTATTGACTGGCGCAATATAAAAGTAAGGGTACGATATAGGCTGCTGATCCGCTTGAGGTTGTGCTAGATAGTTATTTACAAATGCCTGTACACCTTTATTTGGTTCAGCGATGTAATCAAATTCATTGAGTAGAATCACATCTGGGCGAACACGCTGAATGATTTCGGCAATATTTTTGATTTGTTGATGTTGACCATTCTGTAGCAATTTACTGAGCTTTTGAGGGTCAAGCGCTTGCCCTTTTTGTTGATAATTCGTTGCTTCCATACTGACATTAAAGGTAGCAACACGAAGTGTTTGTGCACTTACTACCGTTGTCATTAATAAAAAAAGTAGACCTACATATTTCATAGACTTGCCTTAAAAAATTGTGATAAATCCCGCGATGTCTATTTTATTCATAATCCTTTGAAAAACGGAAATTATCTCGACGGACTCAAAAGATTTAATGTTGGCAAGTTAGCAAAGAGCGGTTAAAGTTAAATGATTAACTGCCTTGTACTGTCAATGTGAAATTTGTGAGTATTTTAAAACGATTACACCTCATCACCACTAACCAAGACACCACATTTGAAGAAAAAGTGACGGCGCTGCTAACGCTTGGTCTAGATGTTTTTGAGCTTGATATTGCCATTGTCAGTGAAATTCATGCTGATGTGTACACGGTTAGACATGTGATCACCCCAGATAACTCTTTATTGGCAGGTACGGATTTTGAACTGGCAAACACCTATTGCTGGCACACTTTACAAGCAGACAGCGCACTATCCTTTCATCATGCCGGTATCAGCGAAATTGCCACTCACCCTTGCTACGCAAACTTTGGCCTAGAGAGCTACATTGGTGCGCCGATTATTGTTGATGGTAAACGCTATGGTACCGTCAACTTTTCCGCATCCAGCGCCAAAGCTCAGGCGTTCAGTCAAGAACACTTAGATTACGTGAGTTTATTAGGTCAATGGATTGGTGTTGAAATTTCTCGGCAAAAGGCGTTGAAGAAAATACAACACCGTTCACAAGCATTAGCAGCGATGAGCCGTCTTGCTGATATTGGCTCATGGGAAGTCGATTTTAAAAAGAACAAAGTGTATTGGAGCCAACAAACACGACTCATTCATGGCGTTGATGATAACTTTACACCAACTCTCGACAATGCCATCAGCTTCTACAAACCCGGCATTCACCAAGGAAACATTAAACAAGCCATAGACGACGCCATCACCTCCAAAACCAAATGGGACATAGAATCCATTATTATTGATGCCAACGGCAACGAAAAGTGGGTCGCCTCTCACGGTCAAGGTGAATATGAAAATGGTGAATGCGTTCGGGTTTTTGGCGCAATTCAAGATATCGATGAACAAGTCAAAATGCGTATTGCATTAGAGCAAAAGCGCGAAGAAGCGGAACAACTTCTTAAGACCCGGAGTGAATTTATCGCCAAAATCAGCCATGAATTGAGAACCCCGCTGAATGGTTTAGTCGGCATGCTTCAAGCGTGCAGAAAAGAAACCGACATAAAAGAAATCAAGAATAACCTGAGCGTCGCAGTCAACAGTGCAGATATGTTGATCACGTTGATAAACGACGTATTAGACTTCAGCAAGCTAGATAGTAATAACTTGAAGCTAGACAATACCGCGTTTGATCTTCATCAGCTAGTTGAACAAGTTGTAGGCTTGTACAGTCCAGCCTGTCGCGAAAAAGGACTCTCAATCAACTTCCATATTCATAAACAAGGCACAAATTGGCTCTATTCAGATCCAACTCGAGTTAAGCAAATTATTGCAAACCTCGTTAGTAACGCCATCAAATTTACGCCAACAGGTAGTATCGATATTTATGCCGATGTGCTGGGGAGTGAGACTTCACCTGTTCTACAATTAAGTGTCTCAGACACAGGCATAGGTATTGCTAAGACCAATCAAGTACATCTTTTTCAACCATTTAGCCAAGGCGATGCGAGTGTAAGTCGGCATTTTGGTGGCACTGGTCTTGGCCTTTCAATCGTATTTGAGCTTTGTAATTTGTTGCAAGGCGAAGTACAGGTAGAAAGTGAGTTGGGTAAAGGGAGTACCTTTATCGTTACCTTCCCAATAGAGTTTGCAGAAGAAACAGGCGATGTGCAAAACCAAAAGGCTGAAGAGCAGCCTATCTCCTTATCAGAATGTAAAATCTTGCTTGTAGATGATAATCAAATCAATGTGCTGGTGATGGAAAAGTTACTGAATCAGTTTGGTGCAACTCACATCGACAAAGTCTATAACGGCGAGCAAGCCGTAAAATCATGCCAAGATAAAACCTTTGATATTGTGTTTATGGACTGCGTCATGCCGATTATGGATGGCTTTGAAGCCACTCGAAGTATTCGTAGGCTTTCAAAAGATAAGTACCAAGGGCCGCATATTATTGCATTGACTGCCAATACTTCAGAGTCCGATAAGGCAGCCTGTTATGAAGCCGGCATGAATAACTTTCTGTCTAAGCCGATTCAGCTTGATGCACTAAGAGGCGCACTTGAGCCGTTCACGCAATAAAAAAGGAGCTTGACCTAGCTCCTTCCTCGTTATGACTCAGCAGTATTATTCCGCTGCTTTTTCTTTGCTCGCTTTAGTGCCGTTACTGTTCTTCTTTGATTGACCAGTGCGATTAAAGATACCTAAGCGAATGCGTATAAAGTGCAAAATTTCTCTCGCCACATCAATATCGACAGCCTGTTCAAGCCCTTCAAAGCCAGGACTTGAGTTTGCTTCACAAATTTTAAAATGCTCTTCATCGAATAATAAGTCGATGCCAGCGACATCTAGGTTCAGAATATTTGCCGTTTGCGTTGCTAACCATTCGATTTCAGGGGTGATCGGGTGTGGGCTACCTTTTGCACCTAAACTTACGTTCGCCTTAAAGTTTTTACCGCCTGAATTACGCTCCATACAAGCAACAGCACGCCCACCAATGGTCAACACACGTAAGTCTCGACCATGACTCGACTTCACAAAACGCTGCAAAATGATATTTGCTTTTGGATTTGTTGCTTCAATGAGTTGCATCAAATCATCAAATTCACCGCGTGATTTCGACAAAAATACGCCGCTGCCCTGCGAGCCTGATAGCGTTTTAATCACCACCGGGAAACCAATTTGCTTCTCTACCAGTTCAATATTTACAGGGAACTTAACCAACATGGTTTTTGGTGTTGGTAAGTTTTGCTCTGCAAGGATCTGCTGCGCATACAGCTTATCTTTTACAGTTTCGATAGACTGCGAAGAGTTAAAACAATGTACGCCTAAACGTTCAAGGTGACGGATAATCGCAAGCGTAAAGTAAGTCGTGCCTGCACCCATACGCGGTAGTACAAAGTCAGGTAACGCAACCGGTTGACCATCGATTAGAATACTTTCTTCGTCTTCTCTGGTTACCAATAGATCAAATTGATCAGGTGAGTAAACTTGAAGATCAATACCTTCTTCCTTTGCCACCGCCATCAATCTATCTATTTCATAAATTTCAGGTTTTAACAAACTGGCAGAGTCTTTGTAAATGATCCAACCGCGCATACGAATTGCCCCTTGAGTAGCGGAATAAGAGGATCGCTGTCGACACGAATAGTTAAGTGAAAACACCTAAGCGGGTTCGTGTATCAGCGGCCCCCAAACAAAAGCGCGATTATGTGGACTCACCCGAAAACAGTACAGCAAAAAAAATTTATCGACACAATCTAAAAAACTACTCGCGATTTTCAAAGTAAGATTGTGTCCCGTGGGCTTCCAAGGCGCTTTCAATACGTCTTAATGCCAGTTTGTATACGGCATCTCGCATCTCAAGCCCTTCATCACTTCGCAGCTGCCACGCCGCTTCAAATGCATTCGATAAATATTGCGCCAACTTATCTTGCACAGTGTGTTCGTCCCAAGCCTCTCCTTGGCGATTCTGACACCACTCAAAGTAGCTTACGATGACGCCGCCTGCATTAGCTAAAATATCTGGAATAACTATCACGCCTTGTTCATGCAAGATTTCGTCTGCGTCCGCCTCGATGGGTCCATTGGCAATTTCTACGATATATTTTGCCGAAACTGCTTTGGCGTTATCCCGGGTGATTGCGCCAGATAAAGCTGCGGGCACCAAAATGTCCACATCCAGCGCGAGCAGCTCTTCATTGCTCAGTACTTTATGTTCAACGCTTTCACATACTGAATCATCACAGTACACTGCTTTAAGCGCCTTGTTGCGTTGCTTTTCTTGATAAATACTTTCTATATCTAAGCCATCTTTACAGTAAATCCCGCCTTTTGAATCGCTTACTGCAACGACTTTATAACCCGCTTGCTGCAACAGCCTTGCGCAGTGATAACCACCATTGCCAAAGCCTTGAATAGCTATCGTTTGTTCCGCTTTATTCCAATTATTTTTTTCACTAAGCCGCTCTATCATTAAAAATGCACCGCGACCCGTGGCAGACTCTCGCCCTTCACTACCACCAAAAATAAGCGGTTTACCGGTGATCACGGCAGGACTTTTTTTACGGACGATTTTCTCGTATTCGTCCATCATCCAGCCCATAATCCTGGCATTGGTGTACACATCAGGTGCGGGAATATCTTGATCGGGTCCGATAAAATCAGCATTAGCTCTAATATATGCTCGAGCAAGGCGCTCAAGCTCCATGGGACTCAGTGATTTAGGGTCAACGGTTACGGCACCTTTACCGCCGCCAAATGGCACGCCAACCGCTGCACACTTTAGCGTCATCCAAAGGGCTAAAGCTTGCACCTCACTCATATCAGCTCCTTGGTGAAAGCGTATTCCGCCTTTTGTTGGACCTAGCAAATCATTGTATTGACAACGATACGCCTTAAAATAATCGAGCTTACCGTTGTCACGACGAATTGAGATGTTGCTCGACAGCGTTCTTTGAGGCTGGGCTAGCGCTTGATAGGTAGACTCATTAATTCCTGTCTTTTCGACTATGTGATTTAATCTTTTCAATGCGTCTTTTAGTAGATCCGTACTCATCCTTTCCTCGCTTATTTTTAATTCAACAAGTAATTGTATGAGTGCACAGTGCAAAAAGATCAAGTCCGTCAACGGGGATTAATGATTATGCGATTTCCTCTAAGAAGTAGGAAGGTGCGTCGTTTGGCGCTAATAAAAAGCATTGTTTCTTCGCTCTGGTTAACGCCACATAGAATAAACGCCGCTCTTCTGCGTCAGGAAATGCCCCTTGTGCTGGTAAAAGCGCATCGACAAATGCTGGCGTTTTTACCTGCGACGGAAAGTTTCTATGCTTGAGACCAAATACTATTGTGAAGTCTGCTTCAGTCCCTTTAGCACCGTGAAAGGTGTTATGTGAAAGAATAAGCTCTGGATAGAGCTGCCGCCACTGCGCAATCTTTGATTTATCAGGTAATGCCCTGTGATTTCTCGCCAGTAAGGCAACGGTGGTTTTTCCTTCGTTACGCTGCTCGATAAGATTGAGCAGTTGTTGCGCCTGCGACAGTTCGTCATCCGCCACAACTTTCACCACGCCCTGCCCCGCCACGCCTGTGGTGTGAGAAGTGATATGCTTGGTTATTTGTTCTGGATTGCGGCAAATAAACTCACTCGCCGTGTCTAAAATGGTTTGAGGATAACGGAATGTTTTATCCAAGTATGTGGTCGTCGACTTACCAAAATAGCGAGTAAATTCGGTTGTTAGGCGCATATCGCCACCACTAAAGCGATAAATAGCCTGCCAATCATCACCAACGGCGAACAATTGCGATCCGGCTTTTTTATCTAGCAGCACTTGAATGAGCTTTGCCCGCACACGGGAGATGTCTTGAAATTCGTCGACCAAGATGAACTTCCACGGTGAAATAAACTGACCAGACTCTACGTAATAAATAGCCCGCTCCAGCATATCATCGAAATCGATGCTAGATTCATTGGTTAAATACAGCTGATATTCCGCAAGAACTGGCATGATCACACTCATTTGATTGCTAAATTGCGTCAGCAGTTGCTCAACCTCTCCCATTATTTGAGCATGCTTCATCAGTGGTAATACCTGACTTATTAAGTCTATCGCCTGTGACGCTTGCTGTGTGCTCGAACTTTTCAGAAATAGCGCAAAGTCTCGCTCAAAGTGGCTTTCTTGTCGCAACGTATGCACAGTGTCTGCAATAAATTGTTTAAATAGTTTTTTATCCGTTGCTAGATTTGAAATTGTCGGCTTTGCCCCTGTAACCGCTTCGATGATCTGCATGCCGAGCGAATGAAAGGTAGAGCAATTTAAGGTGTCACAGAGAGACTGACAGCGCTGACGCATCTCCGTCGCAGCATCATTACCATACGCAAGCAATAACAGCTCATTCGCCCGAGCTAATTTGCGATGCAAGAGATACCCAACTTTGGCCTTGATAACGCTTGTCTTACCCGTGCCTGCGCCAGCAAGCAGTAATTGCCTGTCATCCTGGATCACACAAGCCTTACGTTGAGCTAATGTAAGGGGATTTGATTCAATGCTGTCAAAATAGTTAGCGTCTTTTGCCAAGTAGTGATCGACAAAAGCAGACTGAAACTTTGCAATATCACGCTCATTCCAAAGTGCAATTTCTCGTACCGTTGCTACTTGAGGCTTTAACGAACTTGGCACGACATTGTCATCTAGGTGCTGCCAGCTGGACCATAAGGCACTGCAAACATGATGCACTAGACTTTGATTATGATGGCTGAGATATCGACGCGTTAATAATTGCTCAATTTTACGAACTTTGACTTGCAAGTGCTTCCCATGGTGTAAAATCCACAGTCGTTGCAATTGTTGAACTAACTCATCTGCACCTTGATTTTTAACACTTAACACAAAGGTCTCGTGACCCTGTTTAATCAGGACTTTTTGGGCAAGCCAACCAGGCTGAGGTGCTGGCGGGACTGTCATAGCGCTAAAGGGGATGAACCTGTCGGCAGATTTCGACTTGAGGTGAAGGCCTTCTTTCGTACATTTGGCACCACGTACCCCATAAAACAACCGACTAAAGAGATGTAATGCTATCAATTGGTAAATCAGACAAAGTAATTCCGTTGCAGTCATGCTAGCACGAAACCCAAAAGCGCGCTTAATGAAATTTTGTCATCGCTATTTATTTTTTATTAATTTCAATGAACTAATCTAATGTGTAGCTAAAAGATTCTGCGACTTAATGATTAAGAAAGCAGGCGAATGAAGCCTGCACATTAACATATTAAGCTGCTGTTATGGTCGTCAGCTTTGTTTTAGCCGCTAACGTTGCTTTACCAACCAGCACAAGCACCACTGCACCAATAATCACAGGCGTAAATAAAAAGCTCCATCCCTCTAGTGCCAACATGATCAGTATTGGATTCGCGCCAGCCGGTGGGTGGGTAGTTTTTGTTACTAGCATACTAAATACGCCAAGCCCCGTTGCTAATGCCAAAGTGAATTCGTTAACACCGATATACTGCGCAAAAATAATCCCGATTATTGCGGTAATGATATGTCCAAAGATGACGTTTTTAGGCTGTGCAAGTGGACTTTCGGGCACGCCAAATACCAGCACTGCCGTTGCGCCCAAAGGTGCCATTAAAAAAATATGCTCAGCACTTATCGTTTGACTAAACGCCAATATTGCAATTGCGATAAACGCTCCCGCTCCAGCAATTAAAGCAAGTTGTACTTCTCTCATTGTATTCTTTCCCTTTCCAAAAAGTAGACCAACTTGTCTACCACACAAATAGTAGACAAGTTGGTCTACTTCTGTCAACCTATAATCACGGTAATAAACATGGCTGACTGATGAGTACAAAAAGACAACAACTGATCGATTGCGCAATGGCACTATTCTATCAACATGGCATTCATGCCATTGGCATAAACGAAGTATTAAAATCATCTGGCATTGCTAAAAAAACCCTGTACAACCATTTTGAGAGTAAAGAGGCGCTGGTGCTTGCAACACTTGAACAGCGGCATCACCTATTTATGTCTTGGTTATCTCGTTGCCTTGAAAATGCTCAAACGAATGAACTGCTCGAAAAGCAGCTGTTTTTAGCGCTAGATCAGTGGATTAATAATAAAGTGGAGGTGCTGGGCGATTTCCGTGGTTGTTACTTTATCAACACGGCGGCAGAATTTGGTGAGCTCACCAATCCAATTAATCAACTATGCCAGCGGCACAAACTTGCGGTAAAAGCGTTACTTAAACAATCGCTCAACGACGATGCCGCTGTCGAGCGCCTGTTTCTATTGAGCGAAGGGATTATTTCAACGGCCTATACCTGTCACGATACGGACGTGGCCAAGCGGGCACTCAAGAATTAAGGTATTTCTCCACCTCTGTAAAGCAAGATGAAAACTTGCTTGGCACAAACTCGATAATGTCATACCGAGCCACTTCGGCGACATAAAAGGGATCTTGACGAACAATATCAAGTAGCTCAGCTTCACTACTCGCCTTTGCCAAAATAACTCCACCAGTTCGTGGGATTTTTCTGCCAGAGGCGATAAAAGTACCATTGCCATAGAAGCGATCTAAAAACGCAATGTGAGGGGCGAGCAGCGGCTCTACCTGTTCAATTTCGGTAACATAAGTAAGGTTAACAATAAATATCGAAGCTGACATTAAGCTATTTTCCTGTGTGATTATGGTTCTGATTTAGGTGCTTTTTTACGTTGTTCTTGTTTGGCTTTCGCGACATTTTTAAAAACGGGTGGTGGAATAGGAAAAAGAGAAATGAGCGGCATTAAAGCCAAAAATAGATAGGCGCCTTTTGGCATTTTTTTGGCCCACAGCACGACCTTAAAAAGTAAAAAGGACGCGATAAAAATCGCCGTAAATAACAACAATACCTCTGTGATCCCTATATCCATTATTATGTTCTCACCTATTCAATAAGCTGGATATGGAGATAAAACGGGTAAAAAGCAAGCGATGTAAGACAAATAAAATAAGAACGAAAAAAGGCCCATCGGGCCTTTGGATTTTAGTTACTTTGGGATAATCTGCGATCAGTACAGCATCGCAGAAACTGTGCTGTGATTATCAATCGCCATCGCAATACTTAGAACTGTGATATTGACTATTGAGAATGCAAATACTTGCCTCGCCCAACCATGTAAATCTAAGTCTCTTTGGTATCCTTTTAGCGCCATCAATAACCACCAAAAACTGGTTGTACAGGCCACCGCCATAAATGCTATGCCGGTATAACCGCTAAGCGGCAGTAACATCACCACGAGTGCATAAATGGCGATATACAAAACAATATGATGCTTGGCCTTTTCAACACCTTGCGCGACTGGCAACACCGGAATATTCGCGGCCCGGTAATCTTCAAAACGGAAAATCGCAATGGCATAAGAGTGCGGCATTTGCCAAAGACAAAACATCAATAATAAAATGGCAGCGCCAGAGTCAAACACCCCGCTTACTGCGCAGTAACCAACCACAGGAGGCACTGCCCCAGACAGGCTACCAACCACCGTGCCATACACTGAGTTTCGTTTCATGTATAAGCTGTAAACACCGACATAAATAAAAAACCCAAATGCGGCAAAACTCAGCGCAATCCAATTGGTGAAATAGGCTAAGAGCCCAAAGCCAGATAATCCGAGTACCAGACTATGTGACAGTGCAGCAGCTGAGGAAATTTCCCCAGTTACTGTCACACGAGTTTTAGTGCGAGCCATTGCCGCATCGATATCCCTGTCGATGACATTGTTAACTACACAACCTGACGCAACGACTAAAGATAGCCCCAGTAGAGTCAAGGCAAATAGCAGCCAATCAACTTCACCTCGAGAGGCCAATAAAAAGCCTCCTGCGACTGAAATCAAGTTTCCCATAATGATCCCAGGTTTTGTCACCTGAAAATAACGACGCAGCATGACTACTCTCCTGTTAATACATCATCATGGCGTTCGATTCGTAGATGATCCAGACCGACAGCCCCACTACCATCACAATAATCAACGCACTAAAGATAAAGGAAAGCGTGCTTGCCTTGCCTTCTTCCGTCACAAAATTCAGGTGTAAAAAGTACTTCAGGTGCACCCAAATTTGCACTAACGCCGTTGTCACTAACGTCCAAAATGTCGTGCTAGATGACAAGCCGCCACTCATCACGGCAGCAAAAGGAATGGCTGTCAAAATAACGGATAGCACAAAACCAATTAGATACGACTTCACACTACCGTGGCTGTCGTGTTCATGCTCGTGAACATCCATCTGTGCTAACGCTTGAGATTCACTATGGCTCATTACATTGCCCCCATTAAATAAACAACGGTAAATACACAGATCCACACGATATCTAAAAAGTGCCAGAACAAGCTTAAGCAGCTCAAACGCGTTACCGTTTGTGGCTTAAGACCACGACGTGTCACTTCAATCATCATCACAGTCATCCAAATCAAGCCTGCCGTCACGTGCATGCCGTGCAGACCTACCAATGAGAAGAAAGAAGTCAGAAAAGCACTATGCTGTGGTCCATGACCATGTACTATTAAGTGATGGAATTCATATACTTCCATACCAATAAACACCGCACCAAAGGCAAATGTCACCGCAAGCCAAGATAAGGTTTGCGACTTTTTCTGTTTGTTTGCCGCTATCATGGCAAACCCAAAGGTAATACTACTTAACAGTAGGGCCGCGGTTTCAACCGCAACAAAGCCCAGCTCGAATATGTCTTTGCCAGACACGCCACCTGCCGTGTTCATGTACAACACGGCATAAGTGGCAAAGAAAGAAGCAAACAACAAACAGTCCGTCATCAGATATAGCCAAAAACCGAATACGGTATTTGAACCTGTGTCATGATCTGCATGCTCGTGAGCATCTTCTAATGCATGCAGCGTAGCGGGAGTAATTGCACTCATGAATTAACCCTCCTGTAATGCGCGAGAAAGGTGGGCAGACTCAATCTGCTCAATCTCGTCAACCTGAACATAATAATCAACGTCTCGGGTGTAACAACGCTTAATAAATACCGCGATAGCACTGACAAAACCAACCGCCGCTAACCACCAAATATGCCAAATCATGGCAAAGCAAAACACGGTCAATGACGCGCTGATAAGCACTCCAGCCGGGGTATTTTTTGGCATGTGAATAGGTTGATACTGTGCAGGCTTTTGGTATGCCTGTCCCTGCTCTTTCATTTCCGTCCAAGCGTCAATGTCGTCAACTACAGGGGTTTTCGCGAAGTTGTAGTACTGCGGTGGAGAGTCCGTAGACCATTCCAGCGTATGCCCGTTCCACGGATCGCCGGTAGTGTCTTGCAATTGCTCGCGGTTTTTGTAGCTCACCACTAGCTGTACCACTTGGAAAACTATCCCAAACATAATGATAAAGGCACCAATACACGCGATGTATAGCCAAATGTTCCACTCTGGCGTGTTGGTATGATTAAGGCGACGTGTCATGCCTAAGAAGCCAAGCACATAAAGCGGCATAAAGGCCACAAAAAAGCCAACCAGCCAGCACCAGAATGAGGCTTTACCCCAACGCTCATCAAGCTTGTAACCCATTACTTTAGGGAACCAGTAAGCAAAACCCGCTAGATAACCAAACACCGCCCCACCGATAATGGTGTTATGAAAGTGTGCGATAAGAAAAAGACTGTTGTGCAGCACATAGTCCGCGCCAGGAATTGCAAGCAGTACGCCGGTCATCCCACCTACGGTAAAGGTCACCATAAACCCTAACGTCCAAAGGACCGGCACCGTGATCCGCAAACGACCGCGATACATGGTAAATAACCAGTTGAAGAGTTTTACTCCCGTCGGGACCGCAATGACCATCGTCATGACCCCAAAGAAAGCATTAACATTGGCGCTTGAACCCATAGTAAAGAAGTGATGTAGCCAAACAATAAAGCCCAAAATAGAAATCGCACCGCTGGCATACACCATCGACTTATAGCCAAACAGGCGTTTGCCTGTAAAGGTTGAAATAATTTCTGAGAAAATCCCAAACGCAGGCAAAATCAAAATATAAACTTCAGGGTGACCCCATGCCCAGAACAGATTGATATACATCATGGCATTACCACCGGCTTCATTGGTGAAGAAGTGGAAATCCATATAACGGTCAAGCGTTAGCATCGCTAGCACCGCAGTAAGAATTGGGAAAGACGCCGCAACTAGGATATTTGCCCAAGTACAAGTCCAAGTAAAAATAGGCATTTTCATTAGCGTCATGCCAGGTGCACGCATCTTAAATACGGTTACCAAGAAATTCACGGCGGTGAGCAATGTCCCAAGTCCGGATATTTGCAGTGCCCAAATATAGTAATCCACCCCAACACCCGGACTAAACGACAACTCAGACAATGGCGGATACGCCACCCAACCGGTTTTTGCAAACTCACCAAATGCCAAGGATAAATTGATCAGAATTGCCCCGCCCGCCGTCAACCAAAAACTGAGGTTATTCAAAAACGGAAAGGCAACATCTCTAGCACCAATTTGCAGTGGCAAGATGATATTCATCAAACCTATCATAAATGGCATCGCCATAAAGATGATCATGATCACCCCGTGCGCGGTGAAGATTTGGTCATAGTGCTCAGGAGGTAAGTAACCGGCTGCGCCGCTTGTGGCCATCGCCAACTGTGTACGCATCATGATGGCGTCGGCAAAACCACGCATTAACATAATTAATGCCAAGATAATGTACATCACGCCTAGGCGTTTATGATCGATTGAAGTGATCCAATCGTGCCACAGCACGCCCCATTTTTTGTGCTTTGTGACCATTGCCGCCACAATTAGACCAACAATCGCCACCACAGCTAACGTCACCATAATGATGGGTTCGTGATAGGGGATTGCCTCAATGGATAATTTACCAAACAACGACATAATTACTCCTCAGCCTTGCCGTGATGTGGATGCGCAGCATGCTCTGGTTTGGCGTAGTAACTCATTTCGCCATGGCCCTGCATGTACTTCATAACTATGGTGTGGAATAAGCCCTGCTCTACCGAGCCAAAATATTCAACGGGGTGATATTCCGAAGGCTCAGCCAGTTGCGTGTAACGACGTGCGGTTAAGGCTTCGCCGTTTGCTTTGACATCGGCAACCCAGTTATCAAAACTTGCTTTATCTTTGGTCGCAATGGCATCGAACTTCATACCCGTAAAGCCCGCTCCACTGTAGTTAGCAGAAAAGCCTTTGAACGTCCCCGGCTCGTTGGCAATCAGGTGAAGCTGTGTTTCCATTCCGGCCATCGAGTAAATTTGGCTACCAAGCTGCGGAATAAAGAAAGAGTTCATGGTGCTTTCGGAAGTGATTTTGTACTCCACTGGTACATTCGCTGGAAACACCAGCTCATTCACTGTAGCAATGCCTTGCTCTGGATAGATAAATAACCACTTCCAGTTTAGCGATACCACCTGAACAGTGAGGTGTTCACCCTTACCCTCCAACGGCTTGTACGGATCCAGTGATTGTGTAGAGCGCCAAGTGATCACCCCAAGTACAATAATAATCACAATCGGAATGGTCCAAACCACGGCTTCTATTTTGTTAGAGTGAGCCCATTTAGGTGCATAGATCTCGTGGTCTCGACCGTCTCGGTACTTCCACGCAAAATATAAGGTAAGAATAATAACTGGTACTACAACGAGTAACATCAGTACAGTGGCAATGATGATCAAGGACTTCTCATCCATGCCAATTTGCCCCTTGGGATCTAAAATGCCACCACTACAGCCGGTGAGCATAAGCCCCAATGAAGCGAACGCATAATTCACAACACTACGTTTATTCAATTGATTACCCTTCAACGATAAGCTGCGGCTTATTTGTTAAGCACGCTGAGTATCTATTTGTGCAAGCTATGCTGCACAAGTTCGAATTGCACTGTATCCATCAGGGAAAATACATTAGTGAAGGGAAACGCTCCTTTGATACCAGTCACTAACCATTTACCAAATAATCGATACAGTAAACGGACAATCACATTTGCTAAACTTACAATTCGCCCTAAAAGGACTGTAAGTAGCCAATTAATGCAATTGAAACTGAATTGCTGACTGCTGATCCACAAGGTGCAAATTATTCCTATCTGCTTAATTAAGTGGTCTATTTTGAGGCGAAAAAATCTTGTCGATAACCAGGCAAAAAATTTGTTATTTAATTGTTCTAAATAAGAAATTTTTAATGCAGTTAGCGTCAGGATTACTCCTAAAAATTGAACAAGTATTAAGACAAATTGGTATTAAACGCACTGGCTCAAATATTGCGATTACGCAAACAGACAGCGGTACCCAAAAGGAGGAGCACGACAACCATGTGCGCTAGGCACCGGTTGAGGTTGAATAGCCTCAGTAGAGGCGAATGCCGTTTTACGCAGGACAACGCCTACGCGTGTAGGCAAAATAGTATGGAAAACTAACCAATAAAGGCCTATCAATAATTGCAATGACAAGATAGGCTGAGCCCAAAACTCTCCGAGCATCACCAACACAGAATCAGATAGTGAATTATCTGAAAAAAGTGCTTCTAATTCAGCTACATCACCTAGCATGCCAGTGAATAATAATGCCGTGTTAAACATCATCAACGCGCTTAGCACACTGAAAATACGACCGAATAACTGCGCACGCGTCATCGCACAACCTTGATAGGTTGTGTCGTCAGTAGTAGCAGTATGTCGAACATAGCTTAACAGTGGCACAGATTATCCTGATGTTTTTATCTTGATAGAATTGATTAGTTCAGAACTTTCAGTCTAAACTGAAAATTCGCAGCGAGTATAACAAAGTCGCTATTCGATTCAAGCGATATCTGCAATGATCTATATCAAATTTTCTTAATCTATCCTCAACCTCCGTCCTTCCCTAAGACAAAATCCTTAGACGCATTTATTAGCAATAGTTCTCATTCACAATCATTTACAAAACGTAAATGTTAACATTTTTATTAACTATCAACTAGATAGCCATATGCACGGCTGAATGCCTTATTCACCCTGTGTTCATGCTATTTATTTTTGGTTCGTTCTAAGTATGATCCTCGCCAACTGACATCGCTGTCATTTCAACTAATCCATTGCTACTAGAGGATCTCATGAAGCAGCTGAATAAACTCCTAGGTTTGATGAAAGTGCCCAATAAACTCAGACTTAGTCTGCTTTTGTCTGTCGTGTTCATTGCCCTTGTACAACTCTCATCAGCACTCGTTTTACGAGACAGCTTAACGCACGAAAGACGCATTAATGCAAAAAACCTAATGGAAACCACAGTTGCACAGATCAACATGGTTGCCACCGAGGCCTCACTCACCCCACAACAAAGACAAGAGAAAATAAAAAAGCTCATTGATGCCGCACGCTATGGTGACGCTGGCTACTTCTTCTTATTTGACTTAAACGGGAACATGGTAACGCATCCCATTAAGCCATTACTCAACGGCACCTCAATGACTAACCATCATGAACGCTTTATTCGCGAGGCATTTAGCCAGTTTGTTGTCATTGCTAATCAAAAACAACAAGGCTTTGCCCAATATCAATGGCCAAAGCCAGGTACAAAGGAGCTTGAGAGCAAGCTTTCTTATATTGTTAACTTAGGGCAATATAACTGGGCAATCGGCACAGGCATTTACCTTCAAGACGTTGAAGAACAGTTTTATGACCGACTCATGTTGATGAGCGCTGAAACGCTCGGCTACGCGATATTACTTATTTTCCTCTCTAGCTTGATCAGTAAAAATATTACTAAACCGCTGGATAAACTCACCCGCACTATGGGACTCATTTCAGCGCAAAAAGACCTCACCATTTCACTGAAAAGCCACGGCAAAGACGAACTTGCCCAAATGGCTATCGCATTTAATAAAATGAACGCGCATTTTCGTGATGTACTTCACGATATCAACGAAAATACCCATTCTTTGGCCTCTCAAGCCGAGGAATTATCCTGTATTACTGAGCAGATCCAAACGGGTATTGGTCAGCAAAACAGTGAAACGGAATCGGTGCAAAACCGAATGCAGTCGCTTAATCAAGTAGCACACTCTGTCAACAATGAATCAAAGCGCGCACTCGATAAAGTAACAGAGACAACCACACTGACGACCCTAGGGCTGGCACATGTAGACGAAAACGTGGCGGTCATAGCGCATGCCTCTCACAGCGTCGACTCAGCGCAACAAGCCGTGCTCGAACTACAACGCTCATCAACGGAGATCGGTGCAGTACTTGATGTCATTAAAAAAGTGGCAGATCAAACTAATTTATTAGCATTAAATGCGGCCATCGAGGCTGCAAGAGCGGGAGAACAAGGTCGCGGTTTTGCAGTGGTGGCCGATGAGGTAAGAACGCTGGCTCACCGTACGCAACAGTCCACCGATGATATTCAAGCGATCATCGATAAACTGCATAATGGCGTCGCCACAACCGTTGAAGAAATGGAAAGCTGCCGTGCAGCCTCCGAACAAAGCCTCAAAGTGAGCCAAGAATGTAAACAAGCGCTAGAGCAAATCAACCTCTCCATCGCAACCGTGCATGATATAAACGTTAATATCGCCATCTGGAGTGAAAAACAGTCCGAAGATCTCAATGACATGACTGACAACATCAGTGGTATCGCAACCGTGGCAAACCAAACCGCCCTTGGCGCTGAACACACCAAAACATCGAGCCAGCAGTTGAGCGAAATGTCGCAACGACTCTCACAAATGGTAAATGAATTTAAGGTGTGAACTTACACCTGTGTTCGCATACGCGAAAGCGCGTACTTCCGCTGAGAAATGATGGGGGCAAGGGGGAGTTAGTTGAATTAGTGCCCCGCTCAACCGCTGGTAGTTGTACGGTCAGTTTACCCCAAAGTTAAGCAGTCTTAGCGCGCTTCAACCACTCTGCCATTGAATTTGATACTTTCTTTACATCACAACCATCGTGATGAAATATCCAAACCGAAAAACTATCTGCTGAGTCTAGATACGCGCCAGTCACAAACTGCTCGGCGGGTAAACCGCCTCCTACCAGGCTGGATTTACTCCGAAGTAGGAGATGTATGGACTCCTCCCCCTTATCGGGAGAGTACGGTATAAAGATATTGCAAAACACTTTTACCAAATAAGGAGTCCATACATGACACAGTCTAATTTAATTGCTATCGACTTGGCAAAAAACATTTTCCAGGTGGCACAGCTGAAAGGCAATAAACTCAAGTTTAATAAGCCAATGAAACGCGAACCTATGCTTGAGTTGCTAGCAAAAACCGAGGGTTCAAAGGTCGTGATGGAAGCTTGTGGTAGCGCCCAGCATATCGCTCGCAAAGCACTGTCACTGGGGCACGACGTCATGTTGCTTCCCCCTAAGTTCGTAAAAGCGTTTAGGCAAGGCCAAAAAACCGATGCAAACGATGTCCTCGCCATTGCCAGTGCAAGCCAAGCATACAACGTGAAGCCCTGTAAAATCATGACGGTTGAAGAGCAAACGTTACAATCATTGAGTCAAGCGAGAGCCTTAATAGATAAACAAAAGACTCAGCTTTCAAATCAAATACGTGGCTTGCTATTAGAGTTTGGTATTGTCATTAATCAAGGCGATGCTGCGTTAACACAAGTCGTTCCAGATATTTTAGAAGATGCTGAAAATGCGCTCCCCATCGCATTAAAACAAGCACTCGCGGTGAGTTATGACCTATATAAAACACAATGCGACGCTAAAGCACAGCTACATAAACAAGTTGAAGCGATAACCAAGCAAAATGACAGTTGCCAGCGTTTAATGGCATTAGAAGGCGTTGGCCCAATTATCGCGATAGAGCTGCTATCCTTTTTAGGCAATACTTCACAATTTAGTGATGCCAGAGGAGCGGCCGCATGTGCAGGTGTTACACCGACCCAGCACTCATCAGGCGGAAAAGCCAAGATAGGTCATATCCCCAAAAGACGAGGCAATACATTAAGGAAAAACCTGTTTCTCGGTGCAAGAACGGTAGTCAGCAGGCTAAAACATAAAGAAGCGACCACAGAGAAAGAACGCTGGATAAAAAACCTACTCGCCAAGAAAAGCGTGAAATGTGTTGCCATTGCATTGACCAACAAAACGGTTAGAACTGCCTATGCCTTACTTAAAAACGGTTCAACATACGAGCCAAAAATCTTAGCGGCATAGCACTGAGTAACAGAAGAACAAATCAAGATAAACAGAAAAAGAAAGCAAAAAGCATACTGAGATTACCCCCAGTATTGAACAAGCCAAGATAGAGCATTAAGGGGTGAGACCCACCCTTGAGAGCCTGTTAAAGCGCAGGTGTATACAAATACCGCGTAGGAGATAAGGCACAAGGGCGCGAATACATCAAAGAGGCCGAGGTAGCACCTCATCAAGAGCCCGGATATAAGCACGCAATCACACCAATAATGCTAAAAGTGGCTTGTACAATTGGAGGAGTCCATATAAGCCGCTTTACGCGGCGATCTGTAAAAGCCCTCACCCTCCTCTAAATAAACACCAGTCACAAACTGCTCGGCGGGTAAACCGCCTCCTACCAGGCTGGATTTACTCCGAAGTAGAAGCTGCTTTACGCAGCGATCTGTAAAAGCCCTCACCCTCCTCTAAATACACACCAGTCACAAGTCACAAACTGCTCGGCGGGTAAACCGCCTCCTAACAGACTGGTTTTACTTCGGAGTAGGAGCTGCTTTACGCAGCGATCTTTAAAGCCATCGTCACACAACCCCACCTAACAAAATCCACCGCAGTTAATCAGCATAAGGGTAATGAACATGACGCTGCTCTTGTAATTTCATACCCAAATACTCAAAGGTCCCCACCAGCATCTCAGTAAATGGTGCCGGTGCTTTCTCTTGGCATGAGGTTGATAAAATCGAAAACTGCTTTTCGCGCAATGTTCTTAATTCTGGTTTTAGCGCTTCGATGTCCATAAAGTCGGTTATTCTGTCGATAAATGCCTTCATTCTGGGTGTTACTGCATACCAATAAACGGGGGATGCAAAAATGATGTGCTCAAAACCGAGTACCCATCTAAATAGGTTAACAAAGTCATCATCACTGTGAGAGTGTTTGTAGCAATACTCACCAATTTTATAACGGTCTAAATAGATGAGTTCAGCTCTTTTTTCTTCTGCTAGTGCCTTTGCAGATTGGTAGGTATTTCCATTGGGGTTTGAGCTTGAGTAAATAACGACTGTTTTCATAATCTTCAATTCCAGTTGCACTAATAATAAATTGGGTGCTACCTTAAAACCTCACCTTAAGTTAAGGTAAAGCATTAATTTATGAAAACTGAAAAATTATTACGAGACGAACCAAACCTCAGTGTCGGTAAAGTTGCTCAAAGAGCTGACGTTGCGGTATCCGCACTACATTTCTATGAGAACAAAGGGCTTATTCGCAGTTGGCGTAATAACGGTAATCAGCGCCGTTATAAAAAGGATGTGTTGCGCCGTATTGCCATTATTAAAGCTGGTCAAAAAATGGGGATAACCCTAGGGGAGATAAAGGAAACGCTTGATACTCTGCCAGACTCAAGAACACCAACCAAAGCGGACTGGGCCAAACTTTCTACAGCCTGGCAAGCAAAGCTGGACGAAAAAATCGCTTACATGCAACGTTTAAGAGACTATGTCGATGGTTGCATTGGCTGTGGCTGTTTGTCGATGAAATCATGCCCTATCTACAACCCTGATGACATCGTTGCCAAAGAGGCTAACGGTGCGGTGTGGTTGGATGAGCCAGACAAAGCAAATAAAGCAAAATCTTGTTATGATAGCGAAAACCATTAAATAGGACACAATAATGAAAAAGACTGCCTTGTGCATGGCGCTAGCCATGGCAATGGGCCTGACTGGCTGCTCACTTTCTCCTTCGTCTGTCGAGACGACGCCTTCAGCTTCACAGCAAACAGTAGCAACAAATGCACAATTCGCTGACTTTTCTCAGCAATTTATCAATGACTTATGGAAACAGTACCCAGAAGCGTCGCTCTGGGCAGGCTTTGGCAAGTACGACGACATTATCACTGTACCAACCCAAGCGACTCGTGACGCGAGTGTTGCTTTCTCTCAGGCGCAACTGGCTAAGTTACAACAGTTCGACCTTGCTAACTTAAGCAATAGTCAAAAAATCGATTATCACTTGATTGAAAATCGCCTAAAACGCGATATCTGGCATATTGAAACCTTCAAAAGCTGGCAGTGGAATCCGTCAAACTACAATGTTTCTTATGGCTTTGCGACCATACTGAATAGCCGCTTTAAAACGGATGACGAAAAGCTCAAGCTCGTTTTAGCACGTCTTCAATATGTGCCAGCGTATTATGAAGCTGCACAAAACAATATTAACAATCCAACGCTTGAATATACTCAGCTTGCGATTGCACAAAACCAAGGCGCATTTAGTGTATTAAACGACGAGTTGCTTGATAAGCTCGCGACTTCATTATTAACAGCCGATGAAAAAGCCCTATTCAAACAGCGCTTCGCTGCCGCGAAATCTGCCATCAATGGATATGTATCTTACCTTACCAACCTTGAAAAAGAGTTAAGCGAAAGCGGTAACGCGCGCTCATTTAGAATTGGTGAGAAGCTGTACGAAGAAAAATTTGCCTTTGATATTCAGTCTGGCTACACCGCCAAGCAAATGTATGAAAAGGCAATGGCCGACAAAGCCCGTGTTACTAATGAAATGGTTAAGATTGTTGATGAGCTCTGGCCAAAGTACTTTGCTGACAAGCCACGTCCAGAATCTGACATTGATGCGATTGCCACGCTTATCAAGCACCTTTCGGTCAAACACGTAAAGCGTGAAAACTTTGTGAGCGAAATCAAGGCGCAAATACCAGAACTTGAAAAGTTTGTGATGGAAAAAGATCTCATCACGCTAGACCCTGAAAAGCCGCTGGTTGTTCGCGAAACGCCTGAATATATGCGCGGCTTTGCTGGCGCTTCAATCAGTGCTCCTGGCCCATACGACAAAAGGGAGAACACCTATTATAACGTCTCTCCGCTGGACTCAATGAGCGACGAGCAAGCTGAATCGTATCTCCGTGAATACAACCACTGGATCCTGCAGATCCTAAATATTCATGAAGCCGTGCCAGGCCATTACACTCAGCTGGTTTACTCTAACGAATCTCCGTCTTTGGTGAAGAGTATCTTAAGCAATGGCGCGATGATTGAAGGATGGGCAGTATACACTGAACGCATGATGCTAGAAGAAGGCTATGGTAACTTTGAGCCTGAAATGTGGTTAATGTACTACAAGTGGAATCTACGCGTGATCTGTAACACGATCCTAGATTACGGTATCCAAGTAAAAGGAATAAGCAAAGAAGAAGGCTTAGATCTGCTGATGAATGGGGCTTTCCAAGAGCGTGCAGAAGCCGAAGGTAAATGGCGCCGTGCAACCTTGAGCCAAGTACAATTAACCAGCTATTACTCTGGTTATCGCGAAATTTACGACTTCCGTGAAACGCAAAAACAAAAGCTTGGAAAGGAATTTGACTTAAAAGCATTCCATGAAGAATTCTTAAGCTTTGGTAGTGCTCCGGTGAAATATATCCGCCAGTTAATGGCGAAATAACACAATAATGCCAGCCTCATGGCCGGCATTATTTTTCGAAAAATTGATATCACCCGTAGGTCGGCCTTTAGGCCGACTAACGTTTAAACGTGAGGCTACCCTTTAAACCTAAAAGCTACCCTTTAAACGTTAGGGTGATTGTCGACCTAAAGGTCGACCTACTTTACTATCTTCATTTCATCTAACAGGTTTTGTGCATTATCGACCTTATCCATTACCCATAACATGTAACGCGAATCAACATGGATTGAGCGGTTTAGGTTTTTATCGTAATCCCAGTCACCAATAATGCTTTCATATACACCATCAAACAGTAAACCCACTAACTCCGCTTTTCCGTTAAGGGTCGGCGAACCTGAGTTACCACCGGTGGTATCCACGTTAGAAAGGAAATTCACCGGTACGGTATTCATACCCCCTGTATATTGACCATATACTTTTTCGCGGATCAACTGCTGTTGCTTTTTCGGCGCGTTAAATGGTTCTACATCGGTATTTTTAGCCAGTAACCCTTCAAGCGAAGTAAATGGCGTTGCCACTAAGCCATCTTGCGGTGAGTAGCCACCTACCGTACCGTAAGTGACACGGAGTGTGCTGTTAGCATCTGCATAAACTGGCTTATTTTGCGACTTATTGTAAGCAATAATGGCTTCCATCAAGGCAGGACGTGCAGATTGCTGCTTACCAGCCAATTCTTTTTCTTCATCTTCGATTTGCTTCATCACTGCAAAAATCGCTTTTGCATATTGAATGAATGGATCAGAGCTTTGATTTAACTGCTCAAGCTCTAAATCTAACATCCAAAGACGGGCTTTTTCATCAGCAAGCTTAGAGTTGGCATACATCTCATCTAGCAGTGCTTGGTGCTTTGCTTTATTGAAGCCGCTTTCAAGTTGAAGCTGCTTATCGACTTCAGCTAAACGCGCTTCGTTTGGCAAGGCTGCATAAAGCTCCATGAAGTAAAGCATAATCGCTTTATCAACTGTTTCATCATAGCGGCGCGTCATACGCTGAAGCCCCGCTTTGATTTTTGGCATATCACGTTCTTGATAACCACTCTCACGCTCAGCATCAGGCTTTTGTTTTTCAACCGCCAAGCGGTAAAGTTGACGCGCTACAGACATCATTTGCGAACGGTGGATATAGCCAACCATCATATCACGCTCATAATGGGCTTGAGATTGAGCAACCAATTCGCTCAATTCGTTTAGCACAGCGCCATACTTTGCTTTACGGTCTGCATCGGCATTAATCCAAGTGCTAAGATCGCGCTCAAATTGCTGCTTGCGGCTGTACATACTGCCTTTTTTGAAGCTCTCAATCATAGAGCCAAAGTTTTTGATGTAGTTGTTGTAACCTGCAATGGTGCTTTCATAAGCGATACGAGCTTGTGAACCTTCTGGTGCATTTTCTTCAATCAGTGCCACATACTTTGAGTTATGTTTACGTACCATGGGGTAAACCGTGTTAAACACATAATCTACTTCAGAAGCAATACGATAACGGTTGGTACGACCCGGATAACCCGTCACCATAACAAAGTCGCCCTCTTGCACGCCTTTTGCACTCACACTCAAAAACGACTCAGGGTTATAAGGTACGTTATCTTTAGAAAACTCAGCGGGTTTACCATCTTTACCCACATATGCACGGTAAAAAGCAAAGTCGCCAGTGTGACGAGGCCACATCCAGTTATCTATATCGCCACCATATTTGCCCACGCCCATCGCTGGCGTGTATGCCAGACGGACGTCTTTTATCTCTAGCGATTTTATGAGGTAATATTCCAATCCACCATGAAAGGTGTAAACATTACAGCGATAGCTTTCATCTTGCTCACACTCGGCAACAAGTTGTTTGCGCTTACTGTCAATGGCATCAAAACGTGCTTTACCGGTCAGTGAGTCTGTCCCAGCATTAACTTTATCCGTTACGTTCGACACTTCTTTTGTCACATAAACGCGTGAGCCCGGTGCCGCCGGCAAGTCTTCACTTGGCTGTTTTGCTAAAAAGCCATTCTCAAGAATATTGTTATCTGTTGTTGAATTGTATTGAATAGAGCCGTATGCACAGTGATGGTTTGTCACCACCAGACCTTTAGGAGAGACAAATGACGCCGTACAGCCACCTAAGCTAATCACCGCATTCATCGGGAACTCAGTGAGTTTTGAAATTGACTTAGCATCTATCTCTAGCCCTTTAGACTTTAAAATAGATTCAAGTTCAGGTAGCTGATGTGGTTGCCACATACCTTCATCGGCAGCAACGTACTGAGAAAAGGCCAACACCATGGCCGCGGAGATAGCTTTAATACGCATATTCCAATCCTAAATGTTATATTATTTTAATTGCGGTCAGTAATGTGACCCAAGATAGCGCCAAATAGCAATTTATTTCGGTAGAATTTAATAAACCAATGTAAACATTCTTCCTCAGACTCTCCACTTTACATCGTCTCAAGTGCTAAAGGTAACCCCCACTCATGGTATCTTGTTGGCCTGTCGTAGATCATTTATACTGGCGCGAAATAAAGGCAAAGATCATCCATTCTTCAAAAGAGCTGAAGAATACGTATTCTAAGGAAAAGGAAATCGTGGAAGACAAATCAAGTCGGCGTCCACTCAAGGTACGCTCAAGCACATATGCTCAGCGCGTTGCCAAATGGCTTAGCAATAAAAATATCACTCCTAACACTATTTCATTACTCAGCGTGCTGTTTGCAGCCTGCTCAGCAATCTGTCTTGTGTTGTTACCACTGTCTTCTGGACCACTCATTTGGCTTTTGCCTCTGCTTGCTGCCACATGTATTCAATTTCGCTTATTGTGTAATTTGTTCGATGGCATGGTCGCTATGGAAGGTGGGAAAAGTACCGCATCTGGTGAACTTTTTAACGATATGCCAGACAGGTTTGCCGATGCTTTTGTCATTGTTGCTGTGGGCTATGCACTCCCCCAGTTTAGTTACGCAGTCGATATTGCTTGGTGTGCGGCAATACTTGCGATTATGACCGCTTACGTAAGAACCTTGGCAACGAGTACAGGAGCACCTGCCAATTTTTGTGGACCTATGGCAAAACAACATCGAATGGCTTTACTTACATTTGCATGTATTTTTACAGCGATAGAGCCTCTATTCTGGCAACAAGGGGCTGTGTTATACACGTCACTACTTATCATTAGCGTCGGTTCATTCATCACGGTATGTAAACGAGCTATCCTTGCCTACCAATATCTTGAGGACAAACACGATGTTTAATGTCCCTGATCATTCTTTGTATGCCATGGCGTTGGTGGGACTCATTTTAATCACCGCAACGCTTGCCTATATAGTTATTAGCCGAATACAACGAGATACGGATCATCAAGAATTAAAACTCAGGATCCAATCTTGGTGGTGGATAATTGGCGCTTTTTTTGTCGTACTAGCCTCCAACACACATTTCGCACTTGCTTTTATTGGCTTTTTAAGTTTTCTCGCATTAAAAGAGTTTTTGTCCATTGTGCCAGGACGGCAAACCGATAGGCGCGCTATTTTTTGGCTATATTTGAGTATCCCACTGCAATATTATTGGGTTGCAACTCAGTGGTATGGCATGTTTATTATCTTTATTCCTGTTTATATCTTTCTATTTATCCCTATTAGAATGGTGCTCATCGGTGATACAAAAGGATTCATAAAGTCAGCTGGGATCCTTAACTGGGCCGTCATGTTGTGTGTTTTCTCTATTAGTCACCTTGGCTACTTGTTAGTTTTGCCGGTCAAAAACAGTGAGGCGGGTGCCATTGGTCTGGTATTGTATTTACTGTTTACTACTCAATTTAACGACGTTTGCCAATACGTTTGGGGAAAGCTACTCGGCAAACATAAAATCATCCCAAAAGTGAGCCCCAACAAAACATGGCAAGGTTTTATTGGTGGCGTATTTACTACTGCCACATTGTCTTGTTTTGTAGCACCAGCACTTACCCCACTTTCGACTTTGCAAGGCGCAGGCGCTGGGATCCTCATAGCCGTTACTGGCTTTTTTGGTGATTTAGTTATTTCAAGTGTGAAGCGCGATTTACAAATTAAAGATACAGGGGTCATGATCCCCGGTCATGGTGGTATTTTAGATAGGATGGACAGCCTACTCTACACTTCACCACTATTCTTCCATTACCTATACTATTTGCATTATTAGACTATGTTTGCACGTATTGTAAAAATACTTTTCTTTGGATTGATAATCAAACCGGTCGTGTTAATCGCGCTTGGGCTTAACGTTGTTAATCGCAATAAGTTACCAACACATGGGCCTGCGATCCTCGCACCAAACCATAACAGCCATTTGGATACCATGGTATTAATGAGTTTGTTTCCGTTAAGGATGATACATAAAGTTCGACCCGTAGCCGCTGCCGATTATTTTCTCGCCAATAGAATTATCGCTTGGTTTGCACTCCATGTCATTGGCATCATTCCCTTAAATCGAAAACAAGTGACACGCAAAGCACAGCTATTTGAACAATGCCATGAAGCGTTAAAAAAGAATGAAATCTTAATTTTTTTTCCTGAAGGTTCTCGTGGCGAACCTGAAAAAATGGCGCAGTTAAAGAAAGGTATTTTTCATCTCATTAGTGATTATAAGCCGGTGCTCGTTTACCCCGTTATGATGCATGGACTTGGCCGCTCCTTACCCAAAGGAGAAGCTCTATTTGTACCATTTAATTGCGATGTCATCGTCGGCGAACCGCTTTCCTGCACAAGCCACGCGAGCGAACTAGTACAGGAAATAGAACGACAATTTAACTTGATGCGACCACTTTGCTTAACGTACCGGGCGGACGAAGAGTGATAAACTTCCCTCTCACAAGCGAAACGCCCAAAAAACGGTTCGTTGCCGTGATCTCCTACCTTACTGTCATATGCTCAAACAGCGGGAATTTGCTTCAGCTAATTAAACATCGTCGTTTAATTCAAAGGGTTCCCAAGTCGCTTGCGCCGAGCCGATTTCCTCTAAAATGCGTCCTTCAACTCCGGCAAATGCTGAATTAGAAATCCACATTTTTACCTCACCTCCTTCACCAAACCCAAAAATGATGAATGGATTCACATCATCATCAACACGTCCTGATGCAAATGTAACAGGAGTCAATTCGTCAATTATATGGTAAGCTTTCTTCCGCTGAACTTTGAATGAAGCTCTGTAGAGTTTTGCTTGCTTGTAGTCTCGCCATTCAACATCCACTTTATGTGGGATTTCAGCACCCCAAAACGATCCTTTCTTCTGAGCATTTCCCCAGCAACAGCCTATCGCTCCTGCAGGTGGAGAAAATTTATCATCAAACACTATTTTGACCATCAAGTCACTATTTTCATAAGCTGAAATACCTATATCCAATTGCTCAATGGTCTGATTTGTTCTACACCCTGTTAACGCTAAAATCACAATCATAAATAGTAAAACTTGGATTAACCTTTTCTCCATACCACCTTCCCTCCAACTCTAAAACTTGTCCATATATCAACTTTTGGGAGCTTTAATCCGTTATTGTAAAACATTTCTCTTTGCCCATTTTCAGTGACGTATTTTGCCTTTCTTTCAGCTCCATGAGCCATTTTATCCACAGCTCCCGTAAACCGAGAACTAATATGAATATAGTGTTCGTATAACTTCTGCCAAGCTTGGCTTTTTGGCCCAGCTTTAAGAGCTTTAGGTACCAAAGTTGCCACATCGTGACTAAGTTCATAGGGATAGATACTTTGAAGACGCGCCATTTTTTTTAGCGGAACGCCATGTTGAATCGCCTCGTTATACATTTGGTGCAGTCCATAATGGGCAAGGGTATTATCTATTTTACGTCTCCAAACAGGCCGGTATGTGGTGTAAAAATCCTTGTCTCTTCCCGAGCGACTAGCACCATATCTTAGTCTTTTAGAGCGATAGACCATATCCACGTTAATACCAGGCCACTGATATTGCTGTTCGATTGCCAATTTCGCCTGTTGTACCTTTGCTTCATGCTCTGGATTTCCGGGAATACCGCGAATGCGCTTTAAAGGATACTCAATATCAATACTGATAGGGGCATATCCGCCTCCTATATCAGAATGAACACCTGGCAGATAATCTTCTTTATGGTTAGCAAACAAGCTACCATCCTTATTTTTTAATGCGCTTAGTGGGAATTTATCGCGCCGCTCATCCCAAGCGGTTAAGTGATATACAGCCCCCGCACTGGCTTGATTGAGATCAAGTCTAGCTGCCTCGTCTAACTCATCTCTAGCATACAGCTCACTATGATCATTATCTCCATCCCCCCCGATCGAAGCAACGGTATCGAAAATACCCACAAAGCGAAATACCAACTCTTTACCAACCAATCTAATATCTTGCGCTTCTCTCATTTCATTAACCAGATTCACAAATGCTCTTGCTGCCGCAGCGCCACGGCTAAAACCAAAACAGTCAAGTAAAACGGTATTAACCAAAATCAGTTCGTTAGTGTCTATAGATTCAAAAATGGATGCCAACGCCTTCAGTAGACGCTCATCAAATGAATAAGCAACAGCTAAATCTATGATCGAGTCTTTCTTTCCAGCCGCTGTACCGACTCCTTCTATGTATTCTGAAAAAACAAACTTTTTTCCAGTGTCATACAACTCATGGAGCTTCGCGATATTCGTCGGCTCTTTATCATCAAAGGGGTCCAAAATGTCGTTGTACTTGTTATTGCCTGTACCATCAAAGAAGATCCCGATACTCGGTGGCTCGCTAATAAAATATAGGTGTACATTACCCTCGCCTGAAACACTGTGTTTAATCAGCTGCACTCCGCCCTCAGCGCCAATCTTAAGTGCTTTGACTTTCTCTATATCAAGTAAGTCTGCATATGGCACATTGTTAAAAAGCATCTGCTCCGGCACCCCCAGGATTTTTGCTTTTAGGCTATAGCTGCCATCTTCACTCAACTTGCCGAATACGAGAGGCGTTTGCGTTGCCCCTTCAGAGGCTCTCGACAACGTGGGGGTATCAGCGCCTTGGATCACAAAACTCACCGCTAACTCACCTTCCAACGACACCAGTATTCGCTTTTCAGCCACCTCGGGAGATTTATCGGTGTTAATCGATGCCAATACCTGATCGACAGGTGTTAATTGGTCTGATTGATATCCGCCAATGGGCTGATTAGGATCAACCCCACCATTGCCTGCAAAGGCATTGTTTCTAATTTCGGCTTTGAAATAGGACTTGCGCTTGACGATGATAAGTTGTTCTCTAGATCCAGCAGCACTACCTGACCTCGCACTTTGTAAACCCTTTTTGGTTTTTACAAAAACACGAGTAAACTCATCATGCTTTATATGACGCCAATTATGTCTTTGTTGCAATACTATCCAATCACTGGCATGAGGCTTTAGTTGCGTTCTAATTTCTGACGGTAAATGAGCGGTTGTGGTATGGGGTGGTAAGACTTCCAGCTCATCGAATTGTTGGTCAATCAACCAATTATGTTTTTCTTCAACTATTTTCATCCTTGTTCACCAAAGTTAGTTTTTTACATCATCCTTTCGCATTAAAAAAGGCTAACATTTAACCACTCGATTGGTAAATAAAATTTAATAAAATCGTAAATAAAACGTCTTATGACGATAAATTTTCAACACCTAGGTCTTTGCTATATCGGCCGCAAAAGTAATGTGTGAGTTAGCCAAACTTTTTACATCATTTGTCACCCATAAATGATAGGATCGCCGCAATTGTCAGTAATGAGTCAAATTTATGCTTTCGTGTAACAACATCACTATGCAGTTTGGTGCAAAACCACTGTTTGAGAATATTTCCGTTAAGTTTGGTGACGGCAACCGCTACGGCCTAATAGGCGCTAACGGCTGCGGTAAATCCACCTTTATGAAAATCCTAAGCAAAGAGCTAGAGCCAAGTGCAGGTAACGTAAACTACGATCCAAACGAGCGCATCGCTAAGCTAAATCAGGATCAATTTGCCTACGAGCAATATACGGTTGTAGACACAGTGATCATGGGTCATAAAGAGCTGTGGGAAATCAAGCAAGAGCGCGATCGCATTTACTCATTACCTGAAATGAGCGAAGAAGACGGCATGCGTGTTGCCGACCTTGAAACGCAATTTGCTGAAATGGATGGCTATTCCGCAGAAGCAAAAGCGGGTGAATTACTCCTCGGTGTGGGTATTCCAACCGAGCAACATTATGGCTTGATGTCAGAAGTTGCTCCGGGCTGGAAACTGCGTGTACTACTTGCACAGGTATTATTTGCAGAGCCAGATATCATGCTCCTAGACGAACCAACCAACAACTTGGATATCTATACTATCAAGTGGTTGGAAGACGTATTGAATCAACGTGATTGTACTATGATCATCATCTCGCACGACCGCCACTTCTTAAACTCAGTGTGTACACACATGGCGGATATCGACTATGGCGATCTGCGTATTTACTCAGGTAATTACGATGAATACATGTTTGCTGCGACGCAAGCTCGCGAGCGCCTGTTGTCAGACAATGCTAAGAAAAAGGCGCAAATTGCTGAGCTACAGCAGTTCGTTTCGCGCTTCTCTGCAAACGCCTCAAAAGCGAAACAAGCGACATCTCGTGCTAAGCAAATTGACAAGATCCAACTGGAAGAAGTTAAAGCATCAAGTCGTCAAAATCCATTTATTCGCTTTGAGCAGGAAAAGCCGCTATTCCGTAACGCACTTGAGCTTATCTCGCTATCACAAGGTTATGACGACACCCTATTCTCTGACCTAAATGGCCTTGTTGAAGTTGGCGAGAAAGTTGCCATCATCGGTGAAAATGGTGCCGGTAAAACGACACTACTCAACACCTTAGCGGGCCGTAAAGCGCCGCAAGCTGGTGAGTATAAATGGTCAGAAAACGCCAATATTGGTTACTATGCGCAAGACCATGCTGACGAATTTGAAAAAGATCTGGATCTTTTCCAATGGATGGAACAGTGGCAACAGCCAGGCGATGATGAGCAAGTCGTACGCGGCTTCCTTGGCCGTATGCTGTTCTCTCAAAACGACATCAAAAAGTCAGTTAAGGTGATCTCAGGTGGTGAACAAGGCCGTATGCTATTTGGTAAAATCATGATGCATAAGCCAAATATCCTACTAATGGACGAACCAACGAACCACATGGATATGGAATCAATCGAGTCTCTCAACTTGGCACTTGAACAATACGAAGGTACGTTATTCTTCGTATCGCACGACCGCCAGTTTGTCTCATCACTTGCAACGCGCATTTGGGAAATAAAAGACGGTAAGATCACCGACTTCCATGGTACGTACGACGAATACCTCGCGAAGAAAGCGGCTGAAGCCGTATAAGATTAGACTGTAAAGGGCCAAATTGGCCCTTTTTATTTTCTCAAGCACATCGGATCATTGGTCTCTCACAAACCAGCACAAAAAAGAGACAAACCCGCAATTTTACTGTTAGGATTGTTCTCGCAAAAATTGGAATAATAAAAGGGTCGGCTATGGAACGTTTACAGAATATGTATTCGATAATGTTGCTGTCTAAGCTGAAAGCAAGCTTTCCAGAATCGTGCGATATCAATCACCACACTTTTTCACTCCCACATGTGGATCAACAACTACTCGAAGATGTTGTAACCACTCACCTCAATGAAGGGCTTATCCAAGCGGATGGCCATGATCAGTATAGTTTGACGACAAAAGCAATTGCACTGTTTGGCGAAGACGAATAACTTAATAAAAAGAAATAAGCGCACCGAAGTGCGCTTCCAAGTTATTAACCTGAGATCAGGTTAACTAGGGACTGTGATGCTATCGTTAGCATCTGTAACCAAAGTGACTTGGTTACCTATGAAATCTACGTCTGAATCCGAAAATACCAGCCAGCAACATAAGACCGGCAAACATTGAACCACCAGATGAATCAGAGTCAGTTGAAGGCTTGTCAGGCACTTGATCAATCAAGGTATTTGCTTTTGGGCTTAGACCTTGAGCTGATTTGGGGTCATCATCCAGTACAGTAATTGCGTTTATGGTCACAAAGTTAGCTGCCCCCGGCTCACTATTGTTATCTTTACACTGTTCATCAGTGAAGTTGACTAATGGCACATTACCACAACGCGGAATTTTTGCTATCGCTTCTAATATTTCCATGCCATTACCAGTCACCTGACCAAAAACCGTGAAGCCACCGTTGTCAACGTCCAAATTTTTACTGTTGTCTACCAAATTAAAAAACCATTGGCTTGTCGCACTGTCAGGTCTATTTGCTACCTTTGCCATTGCAATGGTGCCTTTTACGTTAGACCACTCAGGTTCATTTTTTACAGCATCGTAAGTAGCGATGGCGTCAAGAGGCACGTCTCCTTCATATTTGAAGCCACCACCTTGCACAACAAAATCCGGAATAACACGGTGAATAACCGTATCAGAATAACGCCCGTTATCTACGTATTTCAAAAAGTTTTCCACGGTTTTAGGCGTACTTTCATCAAATAGATTGACCTGAAAGCTACCATGAGAAGTTTGAAATTCGACAATCGTTGCATTAGCAGCAAAGCTTCCCAACAAAGTTGAAGCGAGCAATAGAGAGTTTAGCTTGAACATACTTTTCCACTTGGTTATTTTAATTCTCTTTGCAAGCTAGAATAAAAATTTATTTATAAGTCGGCTAGCAATTCATTGCCAGTGGTAACAATTAAGAACATTTGCAGACTTAGATTTACAAAAACTGGTTAGGAACCCACCACACCTTGAGCAAGTTTTAGTCAAACAAACGAATTTCACCGCATAACTCCTCGGAGTAGACGGTTTATACATGCAACACTTCGTCATTTTTTATATGATGCGCCCGATTATAATTCTAAATCCAGGACAACAAGTATATGAGTAATTCCTCTGAAGCGACGATGGAGATGAATACCGTCGGCAATGGGCGCTGGACCCAACACGACACCCATTGGGTATTAAGTTTATTTGGCACTGCGGTCGGCGCAGGTATTTTATTCTTGCCAATTAACATTGGTATTGGTGGTTTTTGGCCACTACTAATCATGACCGTGCTTGCCTTCCCTATGACCTTTTTAGCACACCGAGGATTGGCCCGGTTCGTCCTTTCATCAAAGCAAAAAGATGCCGATTTTACGGATGTAGTAGAAGAGCACTTCGGCGCAGGTGCTGGCCGTTTAATTTCCTTACTTTACTTTTTCTCTATTTTTCCTATTTTGCTTATTTATGGTGTTGGCCTAACCAATACCGTCGACAGCTTTATCGTCAATCAACTTGGCTTTGAATCGCCATCTCGTATTTTACTTTCTGGTGTGCTCGTTGCCGGGATGATTGCCATTATGCTAGGCGGCGAAAAGCTGCTACTGCGTGCTTTTGCTATTTTGGTTTACCCGCTGGTTGGGGTATTACTGTTTTTGTCACTCTATTTAGTGCCTAACTGGCAAATGCCAGTGGTAAGCACGCCAGATGTTACGAGCTTAACCGAATTGCTTTGGCTATCCGTTCCTATCGTAGTATTTTCATTTAGCCATGCAGCGGCCATTTCTAGCTTTGCTAACGTGCAGCGTCGTCACTACAAAAGTGAGGCAGTTCAAAAATCAGAAGCGATTCTTCGTACGACATCCATAATGTTGATAGTGTTTGTTTTGCTATTCGTATTCTCCTGCGTATTCTCTTTAACACCAGAGCAAATGGAAGAAGCAAAATCGGCGAACGTGTCTGTTTTATCCTATTTAGCTAACGTGTATAACAATCCATTTATTGAAATGCTTGGCCCTCTTGTGGCATTTATCGCGATTACTTCGTCTTTCCTAGGTCACTTCCTTGGTGCACGTGAAAGCTTTAACGGCCTTGCAACCAAGCAAACGAGCATGAGCTACAAGTTTGCTGACAAGCTAGGTGTGGTATTTATGTTTGTTGCTATTTGGGTATGCGCCGTATTAAACCCAAGCATTTTGGACATGATGGGGGCTATCTCAGGCCCGATTATTGCGATGATCTTGTTTATCATGCCAACCATTGCCGTGTTTAAAGTACCGGCACTACAAAAATATAAAAGCCACATTGGCACTTATTTTGTGCTATTGGTCGGCTTGCTGGCGGTTTCTGCATTACTCTATAACATGCTAGGCTAACCAAAAGGGAGGCATCGCCTCCCTCACCTCTCTTTTCTTTCTTGTTACTTATCCCTCATGGCAGTTCAACCTATATTATATAGTACTAGTTTTCAGTGCATTGAATGAACCACCACAGCCCAAAGACGGACTTTGACTTTGCTTGTCTTCGTGGCAGTTCAGACTAAATTATGGTAGTTTTCAGTGTCTTAAATTGAATACTACGACCAAACAATGAATTTTGACTTTCCACCAGCAATTAACGAAGAAATCACAGCGCTAATCAATCAAGTGCATAACCTACCTATGCACGAGCAAATGCTGTTGAGTGTGCTGGCGGTCGTCTATAAACCAGTTTCAGCAATCAAACTCAAACGCCTAGTTCAAGCGCTCGTGGCAAAAGAGATCATCCCCGAAAATGACTTTGAACAAGGTGTAAGTCATAGCCAAATTATGAAGTGGCGCTCGGACGGGTTCGTGACTTTTAACGAAGATGGAGTGCAAATAAATCTAAAGCTCGCGACCAGTTTAAGCCATCGAGTCATGGCTGACGGCCAGTTTTTAGCAATCCTTAACGCTGCTGAAGAGTTTATCCCTGTACTGAACGCTTATGAATGGGAACGCCAATTTGCCGACGAACAGCGACTCATTCGAGACTTTTTATTTATCAATCAACTGCCAAAAGCACGCAACTATTTAGGACTGGCGAAAGACCCACAGGCGGTGTGTCATAAGACCAACCAAGTGCTGTTACCACTGTATTTTTATCCTTTTTCAGTTGAAGGATTTTCGGCGCTTGCTGATGACTTGCAATATCAAGCTTTTGCAACTTTGCTCTATACCTTACTACAAAATGGTCACAGCATTAGCTATGCACTTGAAATACTCACACAGGTTCAAGCAAAGACACAGAGCCCACTACTGACCTGTTTATTAGCAGAATATCAAATCTATACCCTGCAATTGGATAAGGCTCAGGCGTTGGTAGCCAATATCCAAACCGCTTATAGTGCACAAATTATGGCGAGCATTGCTTTTTTACAACAACACGACGACCTTATCGTTTGTTTTGAACAAGCACTAAAAGCCAAAGACAAAATCACCAAACGTAAAAAACAGTACCTAGGTAGAACACTAGGTTTGTTTCATAAGTTGGCGTTATTGCAGCAAGCCAACAGCCATGATGCCGCATTATTTGACACCCTCTCTCAACAGCTTGAGTTTGAAAGCCAAGACAGCAAAGCGCCATATAATAACTTCTTTGCCAATAACGTGCTGTTATACTGCGCAGAGAGCTTGTCGCAAAACAGTACCTACAGCAGCGCCCATTTAAATTATTCAAGTCTGAAGAAATCTCATGTTTTTGACTATTCCTTAGGTCGCTTGCTCGACTGCTTTGCACACTTCTGGTGTAATCAGAGCTTAGATGCCAAAGCGCTTGCCAGTCTCGACGACTGCATCGCAACTTTTGAGCGCCTCTCTTTACCTCTTTTTGCTGGGCTCGCAAAGCAGTTGATGCTGGCAATGCACGGTGAGCAATATCCGCTTGCGTTTAATCCCGAGCTTAATGTTAGTCATCTTGTTGCCAAAAAGACGGCGTGGGATCTGGCACTGGACAAGCTTATTGCGCTCAACCCGAACGCAAATACCAGCCAAGAAGTTGACGAACAATTTCGCCTGATTTGGCAAATTAGGCAAGGTCGCTTTGATATTGAGTTTTTAGCACGCGAGCAAAAACGGGGTAAAACAGGCTGGGGAAAAGGGAAGCCAATTTCCTGCAAACAACTGAAACAGCACCCTGAGCAATTTAGTTATATCAGCCAGTCTGATAAAAAGCTGATCGATGCCATCGCACCACAGTCAGGTTATGGCTACAATAGTCGTGCGGACTACGCCCTTGCTGGAATTCCCGCGTTAAAAGCCGCAGTCGGCGCCACCAACCTATACCATGAAGACGACTTAAAACAAGCCATTACCATTGCCGAGAAATCTCCCGAGTTACACATCCGTCAACATGGCGACGATCTGCTACTCTCTATTCCTAATTTACCCAGCTATTTTGGTCAACCGCAAACCTACTCATTTATTCAGCAAGCTGAACATCACTACGAGTTTATTGTGTTTAACCAGTCACATATACAGGTCGCTGATATTATTGGTGAATCTGGATTAACCGTGCCTGCCAGTGCAAAACAAAAAGTGCTGTCGAGTATTAAAGCCATCGCACCTTATCTTAATGTACAGTCTGATTTAGCTGATATAGATACTGGGCTGGATAGTATTGAGGCGCAATCGGCGCTTGTTATTAACATTCAACCTTATCATCAAGGCCTCGACTTTCACTGCGTGGTCATGCCCTTTGGCGAAAAAGGGCCGATTTTTCATCCCGGGCACGGTATTGCCACTGTCAGCGCCGAGATCGATGGTAAGCGTTTATCCACCACCCGGAACTTGTTACTTGAGCAACAAAGATTGGATGAGTTAGATACACACTGCCCGCTATTTTTGGAGATGACGGATAATCGCTTAAGTTTAGCCGAAATGGATGAAGCGCTAGAGGTACTGCAAGAACTTGAGCTGGTGATTAATCAAGAGCCTTGTCCTATGGCGCTCAAACTCAGATGGCCTAAAGGCAAAAAGGTTAAGCTCAGTAGCAAGCTCGAGAGCCAACATTTGCAACTTGCCATGAGTAAGAAAAATGAATGGTTCGACATGACCGGCGAGCTACAAGTAAGTAATGACCAAGTTATCGAACTTAAACAGCTTCTCAAAATGGTTGCCACCAGCAATGGCCGCTTTATTGCGCTGGACGGTGAGCAAGTACTCGCCCTTTCAAGTGAGTTAAAAGCGCAACTTGACCAGCTCAATAACGCGACCGAGGGCGGAAAGTTTCACCCGCTAGCTGCACCTTTAATTGCAGAAGCTACCACCGGAATGCGGATGAAAACCTTGCCAGCCAGGGAAGAGCAAAACGAAAAAATGCAGCAAGCCGTTGCATTGACTCCAACGCTTCCTTCAACATTACAAGCCGAGCTGCGCGACTATCAGCAGGCCGGATTTGACTGGGCAATGCGACTTGCCCATTGGGGTGCAGGTGCATGCCTTGCCGATGATATGGGATTGGGTAAAACCATCCAAGCGCTGGCGATGATATTGGCCCGTGCCAATGTTGGCCCGACGCTTGTCATCGCGCCAACATCGGTCTGCTTCAACTGGCAACAAGAAATCCAAAAGTTCGCTCCAACCTTGTCGGTGAAACTCTTTTCTGACTATCCACATTCTGATGCCAGAGCTGAGATGCTGAACAACTTGCAACCACTGGATTGTGTGATATTAAGCTATGGCCTGCTACAGCGCGAAGTTGATATCTTAAAACCTATCGCTTTTGAAACCATTGTCGCCGATGAAGCCCAAGCGCTAAAAAATCCTTTAGCAAAACGTACTCAAGCCGCCTGCTTGCTCAAAGGCAAGTTTAAGCTGATCACCACAGGGACCCCAATAGAAAATAACCTCACCGAGCTTTGGTCACTCTTTCGTTTTGTAAACCCTGGGTTGCTCGGTAACCTCAAACGCTTTAGCGAAAAGTTTTCCGCTCCCATTGAAAACGCCAATGAAGATAAACTAGCGGCACACCGTGCCCGTAAAGGCCTCAAGCACCTGATCCGGCCTTTTATTCTGCGCCGCATGAAGCATCAGGTATTAACCGAATTGCCACCACGCACTGAGATCAATGTACCAATTCAATTGAGCCAAGAAGAACAAACCTTTTACGAAGCGCTGCGCCAAAACGCCATTGACGAAATTTCGCAGTCCACGCAGCAAGACAGTGCCAATGAACAGCGCTTTAAAATGTTGGCAGCATTAACCCGCTTGCGCCAAGCCTGTTGTCATCCAAAACTGTTAATGGCAGAAAGTCAGATAACCAGCTCGAAATTGGCGGCATTGGATGAGCTTCTGACCGAGCTACAAGAGAACAATCACAAGGCGCTTATATTCAGTCAGTTTGTAGGCCATTTGCAACTTATCAAAAGTCGCTTGGAAAAACGCGGGATCCGGTTTCAATATTTAGATGGCAGCACGCCAAGCAAAACACGTCAGCAGGCCGTGAATGCCTTTCAAAAAGGTGAAGGCGAGGTATTTTTGATTAGCCTCAAAGCCGGAGGCTCTGGTTTGAACCTTACCGCAGCAGATTATGTTATTCACATGGATCCTTGGTGGAATCCTGCGGTTGAAGAGCAAGCGTCAGACCGCGCACATAGAATGGGACAAACACGCCCCGTTACTATTTATCGCTTAATTGCCAAAGGCACGATTGAAGAACAAATTGTTGAGCTCCATCACCATAAAAAAGACCTCGCGGATCAATTGCTCGCGAACACCGATAAAGTGATGAAGCTAGACGTAAACGATGTACTATCCATGCTCAAGGAGACGCTTTAACACAGATCTCTGGCGCGCGATAAGGTAAATCTAACAGCGAAAAATAGTTTTGACCTAAGGCGATCTGGCGAAAGGCATCGTCGTCAAGTTCGGCGAGAATTCGACTATTGATATCGACTTCCTCTAAATAATCGAAAAAACGTTTATTTTTACTGGCGACGAAATCACTGCCCGGCAAAAAGCGCTCAGCATGGGCATTAATAAATTCAACATACTGCGCCTGAATTTTCGGGTCGCTAAAGTAATAGTCGTACAAAATCCGCCATGACAGATCGGCCTTTAGATTTTTATATTGGGAGAATAACCGCTCCATGGTGTTTATATGCAGCTCTGGATCAATTTGGTTTAACTCTTTTGAGACTCCCATGTGCATCCAAATGATATCGTTATCAGGATAGCGCTTTAACACTTCATCAAGCAAAGGTAAGTATTTAAGTGGCGTGTTGTTATCGCCTAAGTCAGCGTGCAGAGCTAGCGGAATACGCTTTTCTTTTAGCACAGCCATAAATGGCTGCCATTTGGCGATCGTCTCTTTATCTACCGCTTGATGGCCGTTACCAAAATGCGCCGCTTTGACTAAATTCACTTCTCCCATCCAACGAAATAAGTCACCAAACTCGTCTTCAAGTAGTGTCATTTTTGGCAAAATAGTCTCTGGTTTGTGCAAGTCAGCAAAGGTCATAGACAAGGTAATATGCACGTTATCTGCGCCATATTTAAGATAATTGCTCGCATTTTTAAAGTCATTTTGAATGCTGGGTGAAATCAACTGGCTGTAGCACCCACGCTCACCAAAGCAATCAGGCTTTCGCTCGTAGGTTTGACCAATGCCATAAACGTTGATAAACACCACTCCCGCACGCTCTGCCCAAGTAACGAGCTTATCAAACGGGACTGCATCTCCCCGAAATGGCTGAAAATGGTGATGGGAATCAACGGCAAAATAACTAGGCTGCGCCTTGCGGTCGTAGCACTGAGTATTATCTACACTAAAAGTTGCTAGCGTGCGTGTGCCAGTGGCTGACACACTTTGGCAACCTGCCAGTAAAACAGCACAGCTCATAGCAATAACACTTTGTTTTACATTCATTTTTATTATCTACTGAGTCTCCTTTACCAAGGTACTTTACCACGGATAATGTCCTTGTACATGACCCAGTCACCCATCAAGCTATACAACGGATATTGAAATGTCGCAGGCTTATTTTTTTCAAAAAAGAAATGCCCCACCCAAGCAAAACCATAACCCACGATTGGCAACAACCATAATAAAGACCAATGTGCAAAAACCAGCGCAAAGAGCAAAATCAAGAGCACTAAGGTTGAGCCGATAAAATGCAAGCGACGACAGGTTTTGTTTTTGTGCTCAGCGAGGTAATAAGGGTAAAACGATGCAAAAGAATTGAACTCTTTGTTATTATTTTTAGTCATGAGAGTATGCGATTCGTTATTCGACTGTAATACTCAGCATAGTGCAAAGTATTTACGTTGAAAATAAAAAAGGAATGAGCGCGGCAACAAGCTCAAAAACAGTATGTTGAAACCCCTAATGATGATCACCGCTGCTATGCTGCTCCAAGCTTGCAACGACACCGCCCCAACCACCAAATCAGAGGCAACGATGAATGCACAGAGTAACATCCAATGCAGTGTAAGTAAGGGCTCCGACTCAGGTATGACCTACCCCATTAATTTCACTTTTACCAACGCAGGCCATAATGATGAAAAGTTTCTAATTTGGCATACCCCTTTTGAAGGCTGGTGGAGCCAATTTTTAGAGGTAACACAAAATGGTAAGTCGCTTAATTATCAAGGACCCATGGCGAAACGACTCGCGCCGACAGCCAATGAGTTTATGACCCTAAATGCCGGGCAAAGTAAAAGTGTAGAGTTAGATTTAGCACTGGCTTATGAGATAAACACCGCACAGCCCATTACCATCACCTATCAAAATCAGCTAAGCCATGCCAATGCATTAAAAGCGTCATGTAGTGCGGTATTAGAATAAAACCGATATCAGCACCGTAGGTCGGCTTTTAAGCCGACAACTTAACCCGACAACCCAACTAACCCAAAGCCCACAACCAACTACTAAACCCCAACCCCAACCCCAACATCAAGGTCTCGAAATTTGGATCACAACTCGACGGTTCTTACCACGACCAATAGCGTTGTCGTTGGTATCAATATGGCGTTTTTCGCCAAAGCCGTCGGTCATAATCTTATTCTCTTCAACCCCTAAGCTCGCCATATATGATTTAATCGCCTCGGCACGTTTCTTTGACAATCTTAGGTTAGTATCACGGCCACCGTAACTATCGCTATAAGCCGAAATATAAATTTGCTCAATTTTCGGGTCATTTTTAAGATATTCGCCGATCATATCTAAGCGTTTGCGTGACGACTTTGTCAGTTCGCTGGAATTTTTCTTGTAATTCATCACCGTAAAAGCAATGTCTTCAAAGCTGTATGGCAACAAGTTATCGCGACATTGTAAGAACGCCCAATACGCATGTTTAAAGTTTACTGAAGACAAAGAAACCGAGATTTTATCTACGTCGTTGTGCCAATCTTTATAATAAAAAGTGGGAAAATAGCCCTTTTCAAGCTCAGTCAGCAACTGCCACGCGACGTCATTTTCAAGTTCACCGTCAAATTTTTTCAGTAATTTCATTTGACCGATACTTCTTGCCGGTTTGCCAGCTCGCCAAAGCGGTGGCACCGATTCAAGTCCTGCAAAATCGTAACTTTCAGGACGTACCATCATATCGAGGTTAAAGGTTAAGTCTTTATTTTTACTGGCATGACTTGAGAATATAGCTTCACCGTAATACGGGACTTCATGATTAAGCGCACAACTCAAACGATTGTTTTGGTCAACATTCCAATGTGATGAATCAGCTTCGGCAGCGTATTGCCGCATTGCAGCCTCGCTATTAAAGGTAATGGCGCATAACGATATACCAACCCAACCTACTGATTTATATAACTTGATCACCCCACACCTCACAACATCAACCATTAATCTACACTCGCTCAACACGCCAAAAACTAGAGCTTGCCTCTACCAATTCGCGCTATTTAGAGTTAAGCAATAAATGTACCATACTAAGCGCTCTCAAGCTGCTCGCTTCTTGTCGAGGTATCAGTATAATAGGCCGCTAAATTTCACAAACCAAGAAGATTATGTCTGATACCGAGCAAACGCTATTTTCAAAACGCTTTCGCGGCTTCTTTCCTGTAGTTATCGACGTGGAAACCGCTGGCTTTAATAAAGATACCGACGCCCTACTAGAAATTGCCGTCAGTATGTTAAAAATGGACGATGACGGGGTATTAAGCTTAGATCAGACAGTACACTTTCATGTTGCGCCTTTTGAAGGCGCAAATATTGAGCAAGCTGCGATTGACTTTAATGGCATTGATCCATTTTCACCACTCAGAGGCGCAGTTGCAGAAGATGAAGTGCTGAAAGAAATTTGCAAAGCCGTGCGTAAAGCCCAAAAAGCCGCTGGCTGTCAGCGCTCCGTTGTCGTTGCCCATAATGCCGCTTTTGATCACGGCTTTTTAAATGCGGCTATTGAGCGTAACAAGATAAAGCGTACGCCTTTTCACCCTTTTGTCAGCTTTGATACCACATCACTTGCAGGGCTTGCTCTAGGCCAAACGGTGCTTGCAAAAGCATGTCGTGCGGCAGGCATTGAGTTCGATAACAGCCAAGCACACAGCGCACTTTACGATACTGAGCGCACCGCAGAGCTCTTTTGCTACATAGTCAACAAGTGGCAAGCATTAGGTGGCTGGCCATTACCTGAGCCGGAGCCTGAAACAGAGTCAGCAACCGAAACCGACACGGAGTAACGACAATGCCAGCGAGTTTAGCTGGCATTTTTATAGGTGTTCGTTTTTACGCTATTTCTGCGGTTTTGGCCGTCGTAAACTGTTGCATGATCTTACCTTCATGCAATTTAACGAAATTAGGCGGGTAAATTCGCGAAAACAGCTTAGTGTCTTTCGCTATTTTTACTTCGGTTCCAGGGTGCATTAGCTCATTGACTGTGACTCGACTCAAGCGTGCTAATCGATGTATTTTTTGCTGTATTAAACGGATATTACGCTGGTTACGGCCGTAATGCTTATTTATCTGCGCTTCGCTGTGCTGCAACTTGGCAAGATATGCATCTCGTTTTTGCGATTGTGGCGACGCCTGTGCTTTATTCATGGCTTGTTTAATATCGATGACTTTGGACGCCAGCACCTTTTCCAGCTCCACTAATTCGCGGTGCTTATCGTGCAAACTATCCCAATCTTGGGCTAATGAAATACGTGTTCTTGTGCCTGAAGGTGCCCCAAGTTCACCCGTTTCAATACGCATGGCATCCAATACATTTCCGCCAATCAGTTTGCCTCTGGGGGTTTCACCTTTACCTATTTTGATTAAACGCTTGGAAGCCAAGTCACAATGCAAAGCTTGACGTTCAATGAGAATATCTTGTTCGCTTTCAATTCGACAGTACTGCGCATAGCCTAACGAAACACTGCGCTTTGCTTTAATTGAACATGAAAAAGGTTCACCTTCTGTGCGCTTGCGGCCTATCGTGCCAAGCATTATCGTGACCGCGCTGCCACTTTCAAGAATAGCCGACTCCACAAAACCAATAACAGTAATATCGCCCGAAGCCTTAACACGCATTCCATCTTTAATATCACCACTCACAATCACGCTGCCATCAAACTCAACATGCCCTGTCGTCACATCAATGTTTTCATAGCACAGCACATCGTCAACGCGCATACCACGAGGAACGGCTACAGGCACCCCCTTTGAATCGGCAATAAGCAGGTTTTTATCATTGGGATCGAGCTTAGTGCCTTCTGACACCTCAAGTGGCGCATCTTTGCCTGGTTTAGGGTCAATCACGTCACCAAACACGGTATAACCCGGCTCGCCTTCAGTTGGCGGGACTTTTTTCATTAATGGGCTGCCCGGTTTTACGGTGATGATAGCACCTAAGTTGCGCATATCGACCTTACCACCACTCGACTCTTGCGGGCTGAGCACTCTGTCCTGCGCTGTCATACACAGGCGTACAAAACGTGCGTCATTGCCATCTTTGGCTCGTTGACCATGCGCGACAATACCATTGTAAGTGTGTCCGGGAGGGAGTTCTAACTGCTGACCGAGGAGATTATCCAGGGCTTTGCCACTGACACCTTTTTTAATACCAGCTTGTTTTAATGCGTGTTTGGCTTTGTTCATACAAACCAACTTACCGCCTCGGGCTGTGGTTACTCTCGCTTCAGCAAGCATGTTGCCTTCTTCAATACGCACAGAAATAGACGCATCAATAGCGCGAGCCACAATCAGCGAGTCCTGCTCGGGCGTCTCACTAGCGGCAAATAATTGACCTATATTGGCATGAATGATTTCAAAATCCGCATATGGCGACTCCTCAATCATCTCTATCAATTGAGACGAGCTCGCCGGAAATCCGGATTCCACTGGATGAGAGAGCAAGTAGACATAGCCCTCATCCTCATCAAAACGAAATAATGACATTCATCAACCCTGAAAAGTATGCACGATCTTATTGTTATGTTGTTATTTTTAATGCAGCGAACTCATTTGAGCATAACTTCGCCAAATTGTTAAGCTTAACATTACCTGAACTGCTACAAATTATAAATGAATGTAAATCATTCCATGCATTAAAAGTACAACTTATTATTTTCCTTAGATTTATCGACTTTACAGTGCAGAACTTTAGACAAACTTTGGGATTTCACGCCAAGTGGCGGCAAATTCATAACTAAGTATTACTCTGTTTTACACTTGCCGCTTTATAGGGTAATTTCATCTTTCATGAAGGACATAACTTTTAGGGACAGCCATGACAAAGCACGTACACCTTAGTTTTATCGATACTAACTTTATTAACACGCTTACGCCTGTACTCGACCACAATATCGACTCGGATGAAATACTCTATTTAATAGAATCTCAACAACAACAAAACCTTGAAGATATTAAAAGAGTGTTGGGGCCAAGAGGGGTAAAAGTACATCACGCCTTTATTCCCACCAGCCGAGATAGCGACACCTTAATCGACAGCTTCCACCAGCTCATTGATACCCTGATTAGTGAACAACCAGATACCCAATTTGTGTTTAATGCCAGTTGCGGCGACCGCCAACACTTACTTGCGATGTATGAGGTGATCCGCGCCTATCCAATAGAATGTTTTATCATTGAACCCGAACGCGACGAGCTTCACTGGCTTGTACCAACAGAGCGAGCTAACACCATCCTTGCCGATAAGTTAAAGATACGCGACTTTTTTAACCTCATCGACGGCGATATCACCGAAATTGCAAATGAGGGTATCGTTGATATTCGCTATCGCCAGCTCGGCGCAAAATGGGCAACCAGTCAAACGGATTATAGCCATGCCCTCGCCCAGCTCAACTACCTCGCAGCCAGTAGCGAAGATAACGAACTTATCAGTGAGCCTTTGAGTCGCAGCCAAATGAATAGCCCAAGTTTGCAAACACTGATTGACGATTTAGAAGAGGCTAACGTCGCCACAAGACAAGACGACAAATTAAAGTTTGCTAATGAAGGCGCTCGCTTTTTTGCCAACGGCGGCTGGCTAGAAGAATATGTTTACGCCACGCTCCTCAGCCTAAAAAAAGAACTCACCATTTTACAAGATGTCGCCCAAGGCGTTGCGATTAAACGTCGCGTTGGGCAAGGCTATGTCAATAACGAGCTAGATATTGTGGCGCTCGCCAACAATAAGCTTCACCTCATTGAATGCAAAACCAAAAAGTTTAGTAAAGGGGAAGGCAACCAAGTGATTTATAAACTTGATTCCCTCAGCGAGCTATTTGGCGGCGTACAAGCAAGAGGCCTACTAGTGAGCTATCAAGGCATTAGAACCTCAGAAAGGCTACGCGCCAAAGCGCTAGAAATTGGCCTGATCTGCGAAGACGACCTTAGCCAACTTAAAGATAGACTACGCAACTGGTTGCGCGGAGCGTAAACACAAAAGGCAACATACCCAGCGTTTGTTGGCGCTGCGTTTATCAACCCTACAAACACACAAAAAAGCGGTAGCTAGTGCTCCGCTTTCTGTCGTCGTCCATATCGAGATAATGAAAATGCCCGCCTTGGCTGGGAACCATAATCTTGTTGAGCCACTTTTGGGCATAAACCTTGCTGAAGTTGTTATACATATTTCAGAAGGATTTGCTAAATGAAAGTTCAACACCAAGCAATGCTATATAATCAAGTTCAGGCGCGACGCGCGCAATCAATCGAAAATGAAGCGAAGGGAAGCGTTTTGCCAGCATCTGAGGCAACAACTAGCCACATCAAAGAGGCACAATTCGACTTTACCTTTATCACCAAGAAAGAACTGGCTGTGGCATCTAAAGCACTATATGACGAAGGAATATTGGATTTAGGGCAACATGCTTCGCTTTCTTTACATTATTTTGCTGTTGAGCAAGGCCTAAATCAGGGGAGTGGAATCCCCTCTCCTGCCGATATTTCACGAGCCGAGAATGAAAAAATCGACGTTATCGCCATGCAAAAAGCCAACTTAAGAGAGGCCCGCCGGAGTGGCCGTTCAGAAACAGAAATTAAATTCTCTGAAAAGCTGCTCAATACTTTAGAGAACTATCAATATGGTGGCAAAGGACGATTCTTCGCAAGTGCCTAGTCGCACAAATCAAAAGCCAACCCGTTATACATATAATCAACGCTTACGGTCTTGTTCAACAATCGGCGAGTAATTAATCAAACACGCCTCTGCTTCGTGAAATCATCAGCAAATGGCATGATAAGCCATTGTAATGACATTAATCCTATGTATAATGCGAGACATAGTTAGTTGTTAGATGTATAGACACTAACAGTACTGAATTTATTCAGGGGCTGATTAGGATTCGACGGGATTCAAGAAGCCTAAGGTGCATGTCGAGGTGCGGCTGGCCTCGTAAAAAAGCCGTATTTAAAGTAATCGCAAACGACGATAACTACGCTCTAGCGGCATAATAGCCCGCTAGCACTCCTCCATGATATTCTTGTGGATCTGGTTCTGGAGTGTCACCCTACACAAGATCGCTACGGAAACCCAGGCCGGGGTTGAAGGGCTAAAACTAAGCGGCCTCGCCTTTACTTATCGTGTTCGTCCGAGATTTAAAGGTTAACCAAAAGACGATACTAAACATGTAGGACCGAAGGTCGACGCTTTCCGGACGGGGGTTCAAATCCCCCCAGCTCCACCAAATTTTAGCGTTTTAAAACAGCCAGTTAGAGCAATAAGCTCTGACTGGCTTTTTTTTTCGGGGCAAACATCCACATTTCATCCTAAAAAGTGGCCACATTTATATAAAGTCCAAAATCCGCATATTTTTTTGCTTTTAAGGCTCCGGGATTTAGCCTGCTTTCATCTACAATTTATCCAAATAACAATTCATAATATGTCTTTCATGAGCCACTTTAGGCATAAATTCAGGATTGTCACTTCGCCGTAATCACTATCAATTCAATACAATCTGGACTAACATATTGGTTAGATTTAAAGCGTAAGGAATATAGCGTGTCGTTAGCGAATGCTCACACAGTTCGCCAGAGCCGATTTTTGCCACTTGTTGCTGCACTACTCGTGTTAGTTGGCAGTATGCTTTACGGGCTGGTGTTATATGAGCAAGAAAAGGAGCATCATGCTGACAAGGTAGCGGCGGCACTTGCCTCACGACTTGACCATGTGACTGAGGGGGTAAACGAGCGCGTTACGCTGTATTGGTACGGTATTTTGGGGCTTCGCACTGCAATTTATGCGAACCACCAACACAGTTTTGACTATCAGGCGATGCAGCGTTATATCAGCTCATTTGATTTCCAAGCGGAATATTCTGGGGCTCGTGGCGTTGGGATCATCAAATATGTCCCCGTCAATAACGTAAGCAGCTTTGTGCAACAAGCACAAGCTGAGCGTACAGACAGAATATTCTCTATCAAAACGCTAAACCCACATAACACCAGCAAATTTGTTATCCAGTATATTGAGCCTGAAGTAAATAATGACCAAGCCGTCGGTTTGGACATTGGCTCTGAAGACAGTCGTCGAACAGCGGCGATAGAAGCAGCAACTGCCAATGAGCCGAGACTTACCGCTCCAATTACCTTAGTGCAAGCCGACAATAAAATTAAATATGGCTTTTTGATACTCGCGCCAATTTATACCTCTATTGGTATGGCAGCAAATGAAGAAAATCGCTTAGACAACTTAGTTGGTTGGACTTATTCCCCGTTACTTATCGATGAGATCCTGTCGACTTTGCTGTCTTTTCGACAAGATGTCTCGATTCAAATTTCCGATGTAACCAATAACGATGAAAACACGCCATTTTATCAGGCGCTAAAAGAAGATGTTAAAGAGTTGGATAACTCAGTGGCTAAGCAGGTCAACTTGTTCGGTCGCACTTGGGAAGTAAAAATTTGGCCAACTCCGCAGTTTATCCGTTCACTCAATCTCGTCTCTCCTAATACCATTTTACAGGTCGCGCAGCTGGTCTCTGCGCTATTGGCAATCATCACTTATATTTTGCTTTTAAGTTTTACACGTCAGCGTCTAGCAGAAAAGGAAAAGTTAGCTGCAGAAGAAGAAAGAGCACAATCCCTTGCTAAACTAAACTCGTCATTAGAACAGGAAGTCAAAGCACGAACTAAAGAAATCGTAAAATACAGCCAACTTCACACCAGCATTGTTGAAGGTTCGGGTTATGCCATTGTTGCCACCGATCCTGACGGTATCATTACCCAGTTTAACCCCGCAGCCGAGCGTTTATTAGGGTACAAAAAAGATGAACTCATTGGTAAATCATCCCCTGCCATTTTCCATCTTGAGGAAGAGGTCATAGCAAGAGCAAAAGCGTTAACTGAAGAGCTTGGCAGAGTCATTGAACCTGGATTTGAAGTCTTTGTCGCCAAAGCCAAACAGGGTGCGGTAGATACTAGCCGATGGACTTACGTCACTAAGCAAAATCAATACGTGCAAATTAAGCTTAACGTAACGACATTGACCGACGAACGTGGCAATGTTGATGGTTTTTTAGGTATAGCATTGGATCTCACAGAGCAGCTTAAGCACGAACGAGAACTCTCGCACGCTAAAGAAGCAGCCGAGCAAGCAGCTAAGGCCAAAGCCGCCTTTTTGGCTAATATGAGTCATGAAATACGAACCCCCATGAACGGCTTATACGGCACATTACAACTATTAAAGTCGGAGCCACTTAACAGCACCGCCACCAATCTGCTTGAGAAGGCCACCTACTCAGTTAAGGCACTTAACACCATAATTAACGATATTTTAGATTTCTCAAAAATTGAAGCCGGTAGAATTGAGCTTGAAGAACGACCATTTAATATTGAGGTGTTGGTTGAGCATCTGCGTTCTGATTTTTTGGTATTGGCAAAAAACAAGGGGCTGAAGCTTAAGATCCACGTTGAGCTTGAGCATAAATTTTGGCTTGGGGACGAAGTCAGGGTCAGGCAAGTGCTGCTTAACCTCTTGTCTAACTCCATTAAGTTTACTGAAACAGGCAGTATTATTACCCATATAAAACCGCTTCAAAATGATTCAGGTATGCTTATCACCGTTGCCGACACCGGCATAGGGATGACAGAAGCCACAATTAAAAAACTCTTTTCACGATTTGAGCAGGCGGATAAGTCCACCACCAGAAAATTTGGTGGTACGGGGCTTGGTCTTTCTATCACCCGTTCTCTAATTGACCTGATGGGCGGTACAATTAAAGTAAAAAGCACCGTCGGCGAAGGCAGCCTATTTAGCATCGAACTGCCCATGCAAAAGTCTGAGTGTACGTCAGATCAACCTAAAAGCGATCAGCTAAAAGCAGCAGACTTGAGTGGCACATCCATATTGCTGGCTGAGGATAATCCAGTGAATCAGCTGGTAGTTCGTTCTATGATCAGTAAAGCCAATGGTGATATTGCGATTGCGAATAACGGTAAAGAGTCCATTGAACAATTCGATCTAAACAAACCGGATCTAATACTTATGGACATTCAAATGCCTGAAATGGACGGCGTTGAAGCCTGCAAACGTCTTAAAAGTAAAGATCCCAATATCCCAATAATCGCATTGACTGCAAATGCCTTTCCGGAAGACAAAGCCTTGTATGAACGCGTGGGGTTTGATGGCTATGTTGCCAAGCCCATAGAGCAGCTTGAGCTTATCAACACCATAGCAACCGTACTCGCACAGAGCCGCAATGTACAATAATAAATTAAGAAGCAAAAAACACTTTGCGGATACATTAAACATTCTTAATCGTTTAACAGAGCGCGTGTGCCTGCCTTTTTTTGCTGATAAAGTAAGCATGCTCCATATAACGCTCAGAGATTTACGCCATGAAATGTTCTAGATCGCTTTTACTTAGTTTACTCATCACATTTTTGGCTTTTGAAACTTTAGCAAAATGTAGCAAAACTTTACGAGTAGGTATGAATGAAACACTTTGGCCCCCCTATATTTCCCGTAAAGAAGGTAATGTCTCTGGTTTAGAGATTAATGCTCTAAACACCCTTTTTAGAGATTCTCCTTATTGTCTTAAATACGTCTTTTATCCCACTTCAGCAAGAATGCTAGCGGAGCTAAAAGCAGGTAAAGTAGACTTACTGGTGGCCGCGACCAAAACGGCAACTAGAGCTAAGTTTGCGTACTTCACTACACCTTACCGCCAAGAAGTCATGGCATTATTCCAACATAAAGACAAACCAAAAATTGGCGGCGAAGTTGAGTCGTTGATCCTTGCAGGAAACACTTTTGCACTGAATGCTGGCAGCTATTACGGTATTGCCTTTGAAAAACTGATCCAAGACTTTTATAACGATCAGCTGGTACACCTACCCAATGCCGCTCGTCGCTTTAAAATGTTGAGTAAACAGCGAGTTGACTATGTTGTTGAAGATAAGCTCGCGGGCGAACACTTTATTCAAACCAAAGAGTATACCGATGTTATCTATTCAGGTATCGACGCGAATAAAACACCTGTTAGCTATATGCTTAGCAAAGTCAGTTTAACTATTGTAGATCTTGAAAACATCAATCAACTAATCGAATTGCATCAGAGCGAACTCAGCAATTTGTTTTCTTTTCATCACGTTTCCGATCCCAATTGATAACTGAAGAGGCGACCTCTGCATTGTTGCTTATCTTTGTATAGTGCTGTTTATCGTAATTGATTTGGAACTATTTGTTACTGCCGACTACAGTTAGTAGATGCGCCAAAATGTGGTTGGGGTTTGCTTGGTTCGGTTTTTACTCTTTGTAACTTGTACATTTTATTTTTGCCAACACGCGTTGGCGAAAGACTTTTCATATTTTGAAAGTAAGCTAGACGAGGCCAGCGACTATTTAACAGTAAACCCAGCACAATCACTGATTATTCTCGACAGTTTAGAACAGCTGCAAGATGTACCTGTGCCGTTATTTATTCAGTGGCATTTGCTGAGCGCTCGTGCATCTGTACCAACAAATAAAGTAGATAGGCTCTATACCTCAATAAACGCGACCTTTTTGTATCCAGATGATATGTTTTTTAAAGCAAACCTCCCGACCATTTTGAGTGCTCTTGGGATTTGGTTACGCCGACAGGAGTACCTTGATGATGCTGATACTAGCCTCAAGTGTGCCTACAAATATGCAGAAAATGACCGCCAACGGCTTACGCTGACTAACAGTATGGCGCTAGTTGCCCGCAACCAAGATGACTATCAAAAAGCGAGAACATTGTATGCCAAAGCACGCAAATTGGCTGAGGATTTAAAACAAACCCCAGTACTTGCAATGATCGAAAGCAATTTGGGTAGCCTCGCGCTTGATCAAGGTCGAATATTTGAAGCAGAGCAGTATTTTCGCCATGCTTTGTTGGGCTATCAAGCCATTGATAAACGCTCGGGTCAAATCTCAGCGGGAATTAACTTGATGTTTGTCTTTCTTATTCAAAAACAAATCGTCAACTACGAACGTTTACAAGGGCCTACCTCTACCCTAACTACAGCTTTTCCAAACGAATCAAAACAAGCTTGGCTACAATGGCTTGAGGCGCGCTATAAACAACTCGAAGGAGACATGCCCAACCAAAGCACCAAACAAGCGTTGCAACTGGCATATACCCAGTTAGAAAGCGATAAAGTAAAGCTACTAGTACATAGATATTTAGCAAAAGAGTTAGGCGTCGAAGTAACGGCTCCACTCCCCATCACAGCCAAGACTTTTTCCAGTCCTTGGTTTGATAAAGTGAAGCAGTGTAGTTGGTAAGCGAATACACTCGTTACTAAACGCAAAAAAGCCGCTCAATGAGCGGCTTTTCAAATTGAATCTGCTTATTCAGCAGCCTTAGAGACCATCACCATTGCAGGGCGCAATAGACGGCCGTTTAAGGTATACCCTTTTTGCATCACAGCAAGCACAGTATTTGGTGATACATCATTGCTCGGCTGAATTGACATTGCTTGATGTAGCTCTGGGTTAAATGCCTCACCTTGTGGGTTGACTGCTTCAACACCAAATTTAGCAAGGGCATCTGTAAATGTCTTAATAGTCATATCGATACCTTCAAGCACAGGCTTTAGCGCTTCGTTTTCTTTGTCAGAAAACTCAATAGCACGCTCTAGGTTATCGATTACGGGTAGTAATTCGTTTGAGAACTTTTCTAACGCAAATTTGTGTGCTTTTTCAACGTCCTGCGCTGCACGGCGACGAACATTTTCAAGCTCAGCGGCAGCGCGTACAACGCTATCTTTTTGTGAGTCGATAGTTTGCTTAGCGGTTTCAAGCTCAGCGTACAGACCAGCGATTTCTTCTTCTGGGCTCAACTCACCCGCATTTTCTGCCTGCTCTTCCTGAGTTTGTTGTTCTGCTTGCGCTTCTACAACTTCTGCTTCCGTTTGTGTTTGTTCTTGTTCAAGCTCTTGCTCTGGGGCTTTTGTCTGCTCAGACATGTGGTGATTCTCCGATTCTTTACAACTGCGGTAATTATGGGGATTGAAATGAGAGTTTCAACCCTTTATTGCGGCAATTTTTTGAATTCCGACAAGATAGCTTCGATCTTGGAATCCGCAGGGCAAATCACGCAAAAGCGACTTTGATATTCCCCTTTAGAGAAATACGGCACACTGAGCACCACTACGCGATGTAAACCGAGCATGCTTAGCTCTTCACCAAGTAACACGGATACGCCGTCTTTAAACGCCAAACGGTCTTCAACTTGGTCCAAAAATCCGACGCCAAGATTAATCTCTCTATCCAACTCTAAGCGGTTATATAAGTAGCGCTCGCCGACAACAATTGCATTATCTGAGCCTAATTGCTGACTTAACTGCTTAGTCCACTGGGCCAAAATATGATGACAACTCGGCGGTGCACTGTGTGCCATGGCGCGCATTCGGTGCAACCCTTCAACTAAAGTTTGTTGACTGAATACGGTATTCATCCAAGCTGCGAACTGGTAACGCAACGCGTCGGAGTCATCAACGGGTTTATCAATACAAATATTGTGTGATTGCCCCGCTCTGTCTAACAGCAGGACCAGCCAGTTTTTACGATCAAAATCGAGCACTTCCACACGGAACATTTGTTTGCTGCTAACTTGTGGTAATCCCACGCAGCAACAGACCTGAAAGTTTTGACTCAATAAATGTGCAAAAGAGACTATTGCGGATTGATCTGGTTGCCAATGAACGGCAACATCAGCCAGAGGAAAAAACTCCTGTAGCCAGAATTTTACACCTTGGTCGGTGGGCACGCGGCCAGCTGACGTGTGCGGCGAATACAATAAGCCTTGATTTTCAAGTCTTGCCATTGCATTGCGTACGGTTGCGGAACAAATAGCAAGGCCGTCCTGCTTTGCTATTTTGCTGGATGCAACAGGCTGCCCTTCACCATTACAATAATGGCGCATGACCGCACACAGAATTTGTTCATCTCTGGGATTTAGTTTCATAATTATTTTAATATGGGTGTCAATTGCCAGTTTCAAGCACTACGCTTTTAATATAATCTTGCAACAAAGATACCAAGGACAAATGACTGAATGACGACCACGTTTAACACCATCGGCTTAATTGGCAAACCCAACCACGAAGGCGCGGGGACGACCTTACAACGACTCTACACATTTTTGCAAGCATTAGGATATGAAGTACTCGTAGAAGATCGCGTTGCGGAGCAAATAAAGTCGTTAGACGAAGACGCTGTAGTCGAGTTAGTTGAACTAGGTAAACGCTGCGATCTTGCTATTGTTGTTGGGGGTGACGGTAACATGCTTGGTGCAGCAAGAGTACTGGCTCGTTTTGATGTCGCCGTGATTGGTGTAAACCGCGGTAACTTAGGCTTTTTGACAGATTTGAATCCCGAAGGCTTTGAAGCGCAGCTCGAAGCGGTGTTAAGCGGCCAATTTATTGAAGAATCGAGATTTCTATTGGAGGTGGCGGTATACCGACATCACCAACTTAAAAGCGCAAATTTAGCAATGAACGAAGCCGTATTACACGCTGATAAGGTTGCTCATATGATTGAATTTGAGGCCTTTATCGACGACGACTTCGTATTTTCACAGCGCTCGGACGGTTTAATTGTCTCGACACCAACGGGGTCAACCGCTTACTCGCTTTCAGGTGGTGGTCCTATTTTGACCCCAGAACTCGACGCTATTTCACTGGTGCCTATGTTTCCGCACACCTTATCCAGCAGGCCTTTAGTGGTGGATGCAGAAAAAGAAGTCAAACTTAAGTTAAGTCTAGAAAATACCGACAGCTTACAAGTGAGTTGTGACAGTCATGTCGTACTGGCAGTGCTACCTGGTGACGAAGTTATAATCAAAAAAGCGGAGAAAAGACTAAGACTGATCCATCCTAAATGTTACTCCTACTACAATGTTCTTAGACAAAAATTAAATTGGGGCAGTAGGCTTTACTAAGTAAGCAAAGTTACGCAAAATAGCCTTGGTTAAATTCTCTAATTTAGGTAAATAACAATAAAATGGCTTACGTTGTATTTTTCACATTGGCGCTGCTTATCACTATACTTTCAGTGTATTTAGTGATTGAAAATAATAGAAGAAAAGCCCGTGAAGCGGAAAAAAAAGCCTTTAATGATCGTTTAAAAGTAATTAGTAGCAACTTTAAGCTGAAGGTTGCTGAATTCGTCGAAGCGAAGATTTTAAGGCCAAAATACGCACCGCAGATCAATGCAATCGTCGGCAACTTTTTCGTTGTACAAGTGCATTCGGAAGAAAACTTGGCGCAACTGGAAAAAGTGTCAGAGTTATTTATCTATTCAGTGACAAACGAGCTCAATAAGTGTCGTTCAAATGGCAATATGGATTTGCTTGCTGAGCAACTACAATATTTTGTTGCCGAATTACCTACTACGGGCATTGCCTACAATCGTGATTTCTATCGCGAGATGCTTCCAGCTCTCATTGCACGCATTCAAACACCTGATACACCAGCAATACAACAAGATGAAGATGTATTAGACTCACCAGAACTAAGTAGCTCAGAGCCATCCAACCAACAAATGCAAGCAGCAGCCTTAGTAAAAGAGCATGCTGTTGGTTAATGTTGCTATTATTTTTAGCAGAATTTTTTAATTTGAGTTGCTAAACAATAAAATACTGTATAAATTAACAGTAATTCTCTGTTAGGGTGTACAGTATGCTTTTAGCTTTAAATGTTCAAAATTTTGCTATTGTTAGTGCGCTAAATATTGACTGGCATTGCGGCATGACCGCAATTACAGGTGAAACAGGCGCGGGTAAGTCCATTGCGATCGATGCGCTTTCTTTATGTCTCGGTGAGCGTGCTGATCCTTCTGCTATTCGTCCAGGTACCGACAAGGCGGATATCTCTGCTCAGTTTGATGTTTCAAATCTCCCTGCTGCCAAACGCTTTCTAACGGAGCATATGCTAGATAACGAAGAGAATGAATGTATTCTTCGTCGTGTTATTAGTAAAAGTGGGCGTAGTAAAAGCTACATCAATGGCTCCCCTGTTACTGCTGGCCAGCAAAAGGAGTTAGGCCAACATCTTATTGCGATCCATGGACAACATGCCCATCAGCTACTGCTAAAGCCAGAATATCAACTGCACTTGCTTGATGCTTACGCAAACCACACGACTTTGTTACAAGCAGTTAAGGGCCAATATAATCACTACCATAAACTGCAAAAAGAATATGCCGAACTACAAAAGTCACAACAGGCACAAGCTGCAAAAAAACAACTTCTTGAGTACCAAGTAGCAGAGCTTGATGAGTTTGCCCTACAAGAAGGCGAATATGAAGATATTGAGACCGAACATTCGCGCCTAAGCCATAGCCAGACCATTTTAGAACAATGCCACCGTGAGCTTTCTCGCCTTTATGAAAATGATGAGCAGACTGTGCTATCGCAACTACAACAAAGTGCACAAGTGTTCTCTGAACTCACCAGTTTTGACAAAACCCTTGAAAATATTGCGCAAGTGCTTGAAGAGGCAGCAGTACAAGTGGAAGAAGCAAGTAGAGAGATCCGCAGTTATTCCGATTCAGTTGAACAAGATCCGATGCGACTACAAGAGCTAGAAGATAGACTCTCCCAAGCTCTAGATTTAGCTAGAAAACATCAAGTTCAGCCTGAATTGCTATATCAGCACCATCAAGCACTGCAACATGAGCTTGAGTCTATTAGCTCTGACTCTGCACGACTGGATGCATTAGAGGAAGAAATTGCTGAAGCCATCAACGCCTATAACCAAGCTGCACTAGGGTTAAGTCAAAGCCGCCAGCAAGCCAGTAAGTCTCTTAACGAACGTATTTCTGCAAGTATGAAAGAGCTTGCGATGGGTGATGGTCAATTTGAGATCCAGTTAACGCCTAACTTTGGCGCTAAACCGAGTCCACTTGGGTATGACCACATTGAATTTTACGTCTCTACTAACCCAGGCCAACCTTTACAACCGATGGGCAAAGTTGCCTCAGGTGGTGAGCTATCTCGGATAAGCTTAGCCGTTCAAGTGATTATCGCAACACGCGTTACGACACCCACTTTGATTTTCGATGAAGTTGATGTTGGGATCTCAGGTCCAACGGCTGCAACCGTAGGTAAATTGCTACGCCAGCTTGGCCAGTCTACGCAAGTTATTTGTGTTACCCATTTACCGCAAGTGGCATGCAGTGGTCACAACCAGTTCTTTGTCGCAAAACGGGTAGAAAATGGCGAAACCTTTACCAAAATGACCCCAATGGCAGAAAGCCAGCGCATTGATGAAATCGCAAGGTTAATTGGCGGTGATAAAATAAGCGACACGACAAGAGCCAGTGCAAAGGAGTTATTACAAGTACAAAGTGCGTAACTGTTATCAAGCTGATTGCACCTGTTGATTAACGCGCAGCGTTATACCGAATCGCTGCGCGGATCAGTGTACAGAAATGGGCTTCATTGATGGTGTCCTGCTGTTTAATATCAATCGCCCTTCGAGTATTACCAGCAAACCCTGTATTGAATAACTGGTGTTCATCTTCAAACTTTGCGCCATATGCAAAGGTAAGTTTGACCTTATCTTTGTAAACTTCGCCCGTGCAGATCATGCCAGCTTTTGACCAGACGGGCACACCTGTGGGGTTGCTTGGCTTACGCCATTTGATATCTTCCTCTACATCTTTATCAACACTTAAGATCAGACTTCTGATCTGCTGCAATACCACTGCACGCCAATCGTTTACACTCGCTATCTTTGCAGTGACCGCATCAGCGCCTGAGTTTATCGTTTCATTCATGATCTTTCCTTAATACTATTGATAAATATATGTTGAGTGAAACTAAGTTAGCGGCTAACTAAGCAAAATTCAAATAAAAAACCCCAGCTACAACGAATGTAGTTGGGGTTTGTGAACGACAAAAGCATTAAACTTCTAAATAGTCCAAAATGCCTTCAGCGGCGTTGCGGCCTTCAAAAATCGCCGTCACCACTAAATCAGAACCTCGTACGGCGTCACCACCTGCAAAGATTTTTGGATTACTTGTTTGATGTGTAAATGCGCCTTTTTCTGGTGCAACAATGCCGCCCCAGTGATTTATTGCAACATCATATTGTGCTAACCAGTCAAGGTTGTGCGGCTTAAAGCCAAATGCCATGATCACCGCGTCAGCTTCTAGTGTATGCTCAGAGCCCTCCACGGTTTCAGCACTACGGCGACCATTTTTGTCAGGTTCACCTAATTGTGTTTTCACCATTTTAACGCCCGTGACTTTGCCTGAGCTGTCGACTTCAATACCAACTGGCTGCAAATTGAATCTAAATTCAACCCCTTCTTCTTTGGCATTTTTAACTTCTCGAACTGAGCCGGGCATGTTTTCTTCATCACGACGATAAGCACAGATCACGGATTGCGCATTTTGTCTAACTGACGTTCTAACACAGTCCATCGCTGTGTCCCCACCGCCTAGTACCACCACGCGCTTACCTGCCATGTTCACATAGCTATGCTGGCTTTCGTCATAACCCATGACTCGGTTGGTGTTACCAATCAAAAATGGTAGCGCATCATAAACACCGTCGGCATCTTCATTTTCAAGATTGCCTTTCATGCTTTGGTACGTCCCCACACCTAAGAATACGGCGTCGTATTGCGACAATAATTCGTCCATTGAAACGTCACGACCAACCTCGGTATTGAGTTTAAACTCAACGCCCATTTCAGTGAAAATCTCGCGACGGTTTTCCATTACCGATTTTTCTAATTTGAATGACGGGATCCCAAAGGTCAGCAAACCGCCAATCTCAGGGTTACGATCATACACCACAGGGCGCACGCCGTTTCGCACTAGAATATCTGCACAGCCAAGTCCTGCCGGACCCGCACCTATGATTGCGACTTTCTTATCAGTCCAAGTTACGTAAGAAAGATCGGGCTTCCAGCCCTGTGCAAAAGCCGTATCGGTAATATACTTTTCAATATTTCCTATGGTCACTGCACCAAACTCTTCGTTCAGCGTACACGATCCCTCACAAAGCCTATCTTGCGGACATACTCGACCACACACTTCAGGCAAACTATTGGTACGGTGAGACAGCTCCGCTGCCTCAATGATTCTGCCCGTACGAATAAGCTTGAGCCATTGCGGAATATAGTTGTGAACTGGACACTTCCATTCACAATACGGGTTACCACAATCTAAACAACGATCGGACTGCGAATGAACTTGCTGCTCAGAAAATGGCTCATAAATTTCAACAAAAGATTGCTTACGCGTAGAAATAGGCTTTTTGCGCGGATCTACACGTTGTACATCGATAAATTGGTAAACGTTCTCGCTCATTGCTCTCTCCTACTGCGCCTGAATTCTTAGCTCTGCGCTACTACGCGCTCGATGGCCAAGTAAACTGTTTAAATCACTCGACTTTGGCTTTACCAATTTAAACATTGGCAAATACAACTCAAAGTTAGCTAAGATTTGCTCAGCTCGAGTTGAGCTCGTTAAATCTAGATGCTCTGCAATTAAACCGCGTAAATGTTCTTGGTGCGATGCAAGCGCTTTGAGGTCTACCAGCTCGACCAACTCAGGGTTGATCCGCTTATCAAAATCACTTTCTTCATCAAGTACATAGGCAAAACCACCGGTCATGCCTGCGCCAAAGTTAACGCCAACTTGACCAAGCACACACACCACGCCTCCCGTCATGTATTCGCAGCCATTATCACCAAGCCCTTCAACAACCGCTTGTACACCCGAGTTACGCACAGCAAAGCGCTCCCCAGCTCGACCTGCTGCAAACAACTTGCCGCCGGTCGCGCCATATAAACAGGTGTTACCAATGATAGCCGCCTGATGAGAGGCAAAGCTTGAGCCGACAGGAGGACGCACCACTAGTCTTCCACCAGCCATTCCTTTACCAACGTAGTCGTTAGCATCACCCACTAATGTCATGTCAAGGCCGCCTGCGTTCCATACACCAAACGACTGCCCAGCAGTACCATGTAACTCAAGTGCGATTGGATCTGCTGCCATACCTTGGTTACCATGCTTGCTCGCGATATAACCAGACAACATTGCACCGATAGAGCGATCCGTATTGGAAATACGACTCACCAACGAGATACCGGTCATTTCGTCGATTGCCGTCTTCGCTTTCGCAAGTAAACTTTCATTCAACGCACCACTGTAATGTGATGGATTAGTATGCGTGCAATACAGCGCTTCATTTGACGGATTGTTCGGCTTCGCTAAAAGCGGACTTAAGTCGAGCTTTTTCTGCTTCGCGGTATTACCTTCTATGGCTTCAAGTAAATCCGTTCTGCCAATTAAATCGGTGAGTTTTGTGACTCCCAAAGCAGCCATCAGTTCGCGGGCCTCTTGCGCAATAAACTTAAAGTAGTTCATCGCCATTTCTGGCAATCCGTGATAATGCTTTTGACGCAGCGTATCATCTTGCGTCGCAACACCGGTTGCACAGTTATTAAGGTGACAGATCCGCAGGTATTTACAGCCAAGCGCAACCATAGGGCCAGTGCCAAAACCAAAGCTCTCGGCACCCAAAATTGCAGCTTTAATGATATCTAATCCGGTCTTTAAGCCGCCATCTGTTTGCAACCTAATGCGGTGGCGTAGACCATTTTCGACCAACGCCTGTTGCGTTTCAGCAAGGCCAAGCTCCCATGGGCTACCTGCATACTTTACCGATGTCAGCGGACTCGCCCCGGTACCACCGTCATAACCGGCAATGGTAATGAGATCGGCATACGCTTTAGCAACACCAGTCGCAATTGTGCCAACACCTGGCTCTGAAACCAGTTTGACCGAGATCATCGCTTCGGGGTTAACCTGTTTGAGGTCAAAAATAAGCTGAGCTAAGTCTTCAATCGAGTAAATATCGTGATGCGGCGGCGGCGAAATCAAAGTAACACCAGGAACCGAATAGCGTAGCTTCGCGATATAAGGGGTGACTTTTTCACCCGGCAGCTGACCACCCTCGCCCGGTTTTGCCCCTTGCGCAACTTTGATTTGAATAACGTCAGCTGAACGTAAATAGTGTGGCGTCACACCAAATCGGCCAGAAGCAACTTGCTTAATACGCGAATTCTTTTCTGTACCAAAACGTAGCTTATCCTCACCACCCTCACCTGAATTAGAGCAACCGCCGAGGCGATTCATTGCAATCGCTAACGCCTCGTGTGCCTCTGGTGATAAAGCCCCGATACTCATCGCTGCCGAATCAAAACGTTTGTATAGCTCAATCGCAGGCTCAACATCGTTGATGTCGATTGCTTGTTGCGCCGTATTAAGCTTAAGCATGTCTCGCAGATTCGTAATTGGGCGGTTATTTACCAGCTCCGCGTATTTAACGTAGTCTTGATAGTTACCCGAACGAACTGCGGTCTGCAAAGTTTGCACGACATCTGGGTTATACGCATGGTATTCACCACCATGCACATACTTTAATAATCCACCGTGTGATAGTAGTTTACGCTTGCTAAATGCCAACTTATTGAGCTGTTGTTGTTCCAATGAAAAGTCGTCAAAACACGCACCTTTAATACGGTTTGCAACTCCTTTGAAGCACAATTCAACCACCTCATCGGATAAACCGACTGCTTCAAACAACATCGAACAGCGATAGGAAGCAATGGTGCTGATCCCCATCTTCGACATGATCTTGTATAAACCTTTGTTAATCGCGCCGCGGTAAGACAAAGTCACCTCGCGGTAAGACTTTTTAATGATCTTCTTATCACACATCGCAACAAGGGTTTCGTAGGCTAGATAAGGATAAACCGCTGTTGCGCCAAAACCAAGCAGAACGGCAAACTGGTGTGGATCTCTAACACTACCTGTTTCAACTAAAATATTGGCATCGCAACGCAGATTGTCGTCAACCAGTCGTCTTTGCACTGCACCCACAGCCATCGCCGCTGGGATCACCTGTTTGCCTGCAGCGATTTCTCGGTCACTGAGCACTAACATCACGCATCCAGAACCTGCTTTTGCAACGGCTTCATCACAAATGCGCTTGATTGCATCTTGCAATGACTCTTCAGAACCGTAAATCAATGAAATTTTACACGCACAGTAATGGTCATCATCTGCGTTCAATAGCTGTTGCATGTCAGAATAAGTCAGTACCGGCGAGGCAAACTGCAACCGTTTAGCATGACCTGTGGTTTCGTTGAAAACGTTTTGCTCGCGACCAATACAAGTCGCCAGTGACATTACATGATTTTCCCGTAACGGATCGATAGGCGGGTTCGTTACCTGAGCAAACTTCTGGCGGAAGTAGTCAAATATCGAACGGTGTCCTTCGGATAGCACTGCAAATGGCGTATCATCACCCATTGAGCCAGTTGCTTCTTGGCCGTTTTCTCCCATCACGCGGATAACTTGGTCGAGCTCTTCGTTGGTATAACCAAACTGTTTCTGATAGGTCAGCAAGGTTTCATCATCAAGATCGCGCTTGCCAGCTGCTTTCTCATCTAATGCTTCAAATGGCGTTAAACGCTTAACGTTTTGCTCAAGCCAAGTTTTGTATGGGTGTCTGGATTTCAAATCTTGATCGATTTCATCGGACTGCCAAATCTTGCCATGTAAGGTATCAACCACCAGTAATTCACCTGGACCCACGCGACCTTTTTCGATAACTTCATCTGGCGCGTAATCCCAAATGCCCACTTCTGAGGCAAGCGTAATAAAGCCGTCTTGCGTGATCACATAACGGGCAGGACGAAGACCGTTACGGTCCAAATTACAGGCAGCAAAGCGCCCATCAGACATCACGATGCCAGCAGGTCCATCCCACGGTTCCATATGCATGGAGTTAAAGTCATAGAATGCGCGTAAGTCTTCATCCATGGCACGATTTTTTTGCCATGCAGGTGGCACTAACATACGCATAGCGCGGAATAAGTCCATGCCACCGGCTAAAAATAGCTCTAGCATGTTATCTAAACTAGACGAGTCAGAACCTGTTTCATTGACAAACGGTGCCGCATTTTGCAAATCTGGTAACAACGGTGACGCGAACTTGTAAGCACGCGCTCTCGCCCACTGACGGTTACCTTCAATAGTATTGATTTCACCATTGTGAGCTAAATACCGGAATGGCTGCGCCAACGGCCATCGAGGCTGTGTATTGGTTGAAAAGCGCTGATGGAATACACAAATCGCACTGGTCATCCGCATATCAGCAAGATCAGTATAAAAATTCGGTAGATCCGCCGGCATCATTAAGCCTTTGTAGATAGTCACTAAACCGGACAAACTACAAATATAAAACTGCTTATCTTGCTCTAAACGCTTTTCGATGCGTCGTCTTGCTATATATAGACGACGCTCTAAATCTTTAGGACGCCACCCTTCTGGGGCACCGACAAAAACCTGTTTAAACTGCGGTAATTGTGCTTTAGCGATAGGACCCAACATCGATGGATCGGTGGGTACTTCACGCCAACCTATGAGCGTCAGTGTTTCTTTTTCTAATTCTTCACTGATCACTTTTTCAGCCGCAGCTGCAAGCTCATGGTTCTGATTTAAAAATATCATACCTACCGCATAGTTTTTGCCCACATGCCAATCGTTTTCAGCTGCGACGGCACGGAAAAAACTATCCGGTTTTTGTAATAACAGTCCGCAACCATCACCGGTTTTGCCATCTGCAGAAATACCACCTCGGTGCTGCATGCGGTCCAAACCTGTGATTGCTGTACGGATCAGTTTGTGACTTGGCTGACCGCTCACATGCGCAATCAAGCCAAATCCACAGTTATCTTTTTCTAATTTTGAGTCGTATAACATAGACTCCTCCCCTTGCTACAACGGCCAGCCCATGACGGTACGACGAAATGCTGGCAGATATTCAAAATTAGCCTTGATTGAAAGTAGAGTCAACACAAATATGAATACATATTCACAAACTTGAATATTTCTCATTGGTAAGACAAGTTAGCCAAAATCGTAATAAATTTGCCACTTTGAAAATAGTGAATATAAATTTGTAAAATGACACCGGTATCACACCAATAAAAATGCAACAAGACACAACCAAGGACAAACGTTTACGTAAACGTAAATTAGAATAAAAGTGAATAATTATTCACTTTAGAATTTTGTAAAACTCAATATCAGAGCACGTTCTATTACACTGTTTATATAGGTATGCAAAACAGAGAGCGTGTTTAGCTTGACGCTAACGTCAACTTGAGTTGATAAAAATAAGCGAGTAGCTCTGAGTTAGATAAACGCAAATAGCGTTAATGAAAGTGTAGATACCCTAAATTCAATGAACCTGCTGGTTTTCAACCAAACATCAGACAAAAAGACTTGCTAAGAAAAGTAGGTAGGAAGATATTAGAAGATTTTTTAGAAAATAAAGCATGGCAGAGTATCTACTCTGCCATAAGCGGTTAGCTTATTCCGCTGCTGCTTCGTCTTTCTTATATTTAGCAGCTGTTTCAGCAATAAGAGGTTGAAGCTCACCCTTTTGGAACATCTCAATGATGATGTCACAACCACCGATTAACTCACCCTCTACCCAAAGCTGTGGGAAAGTTGGCCAGTTCGCATAATGCGGTAGTTCAGCACGAATGTCTGGATTTAATAAAATGTCAACATAAGCAAACTGCTCACCACACGCCATCAAAGCCTGAGACGCTTGCGAAGAGAAACCACAGTTAGGTAGTTTTGGCGACCCTTTCATATATAGAATGATTGGGTTTTCTTCGATCTGCTGTTTAATCTTGTCAATAGTTTCCATTAGTTACCTCAAAATGACGTTTCGTCCAATGCCTATCAATATTTAGTTTAGCATCGGCGTTTTAGCTTGCTACTCACTTTAACAACACCTGTTGCATTCATTATGCCTAGCTTTTAGCAGTGTTAGAATCTTGGGAGACGTGGCTAAAATTTAGCATGACGCCTTTCTGATGTTCTACACTTTGACTGCTATTCGGCATATGTTCACAAAGAATGTGTATTATAAGTCATTAAGTCACTGGCACGCATTGCTGTTTGCCAAAACTTGAGTAAAATAGTCAGGAATTATAGTATCACTATATAGGCCAATGGTATAGAAAAGTGGGCTGATGTTAGCTACCTTTCGTATGCGTTATTGGCAAATCAACCAAAAAATGGAGATTAATATGGCATTTGAACTACCGTCACTACCTTATGCACTAAATGCTCTTGAGCCGCACATCTCTCAAGAGACGCTAGAATTCCACCACGGTAAGCACCACAACACATACGTTGTAAAGCTTAACGGTCTTATCGAAGGTACTGACTTTGAAGGTAAATCACTAGAAGAGATCGTATGTAGCTCAGAAGGTGGTGTTTTCAACAATGCTGCTCAAATCTGGAACCACACTTTCTACTGGCACAGCCTTGCGCCAAATGCAGGTGGCGAACCAACAGGTAAAGTTGCTGAACTAATTAATGCAAAATGGGGCTCATTCGCAGCATTCCAAGAAGCTTTCAACGACAAAGCAGTTAACAACTTTGGTTCAAGCTGGACTTGGTTAGTACAACTAGCTGACGGCTCTCTAGATATCGTTAACACTTCAAATGCAGCGACTCCGCTGACTGAAGAAGGTGTTACCCCTATCATCACAGTTGACCTGTGGGAACACGCTTACTACATTGATTATCGTAATGTTCGTCCTGATTACCTTAAAGGTTTCTGGGCACTTGTTAACTGGGATTTCGCAAACAGCAATCTAGCTTAACATCAACTATCAGTATTGATGCAACAATGGGGCGCAAAAGCGCCCTTTTTTATGCCTGTAACTCAACATTAATACATAAAAAATCTAGTTTTTTTTGGGTATTCTTCATATCGCGACTAAGCTTTAAGTAACCTTTCCAAATCTGTGATCCGCAAACCACACCGAGTAGCTTATTGGAGGTCGTTATGACAATATTTGAACATTATCAGGCCAGATATGAAGCCGCGCAAGAAGAAGAGTACACCATCGCGGAATTTCTTGAAATTTGTAAGAATGACAAATCAGCCTATGCCAGCGCACCTGAGCGACTTCTGATGGCTATAGGCGAACCAGAAATGATCGATACGTCGAAAGATGCCAGACTTAGTCGGCTATTTTCGAATAGAGTAATAGCTCGATACCCTGCCTTCAATGAGTTTTACGGTATGGAGGATGCCATTGAACAAATCGTATCGTATCTCAAACATGCCGCACAGGGGCTTGAAGAGTGCAAACAAGTACTCTATTTACTCGGCCCGGTAGGTGGTGGTAAATCGTCTATCGCAGAAAAGCTCAAGTATTTGATGCAAAAGGTGCCGGTTTATTCTTTAAAAGGCTCACCCGTTAATGACCACCCGCTTTGCTTATTTAGCCCTCAAGAAGATGCTGATCTACTTGAAAAAGAGTACGGCATTCCTGGGCGCTATATTAAAACGATAATGTCTCCATGGGCGACCAAACGTTTACATGAGTACAATGGGGATATTACGCAGTTTAAGGTCGTAAAACGCTACCCTTCCATTCTTGATCAAATTGCTATTGCTAAAACAGAGCCTGGGGATGAGAACAACCAAGATATCTCAGCGCTGGTGGGCAAAGTCGATATTCGTAAACTGGAGCATTTCGCTCAAAATGACCCTGATGCCTATGCGTATTCTGGGGCCCTATGTCTTGCGAACCAAGGTTTGATGGAGTTTGTCGAGATGTTTAAAGCACCCATTAAGGTGCTACACCCGCTGCTAACTGCAACCCAAGAAGGCAACTACAATGGTACGGAGGGTATTTCCGCCCTACCATTTAGCGGGCTAATACTTGCTCACTCTAACGAGTCTGAATGGCAAACTTTTAAGAACAATAAAAACAACGAGGCATTTTTAGACCGTGTTTACATCGTTAAAGTGCCCTATTGTTTACGCGTGTCTGAAGAGGTCAAAATTTACGAGAAGCTTATTGAAAATAGTGAGCTCAGGGAAGCCCCCTGTGCGCCTGGCACTTTAGAAACTTTAGCGAAGTTTTCAGCACTGTCTCGGATTAAAGAGCCAGAGAACTCCAGTATCTATTCAAAAATGCGGGTGTACGATGGTGAAAGCTTAAAAGACACAGATCCAAAAGCTAAGTCCTATCAAGAATACAGAGATTATGCTGGCGTGGACGAAGGCATGAACGGCCTTTCAACTCGCTTTGCCTTTAAGATCCTCTCTCGTGTGTTTAACTTTGACCATAGTGAAGTCGCAGCAAACCCTGTTCATTTGTTCTATGTACTTGAGCAGCAAATTGAGCGCGAACAATTTAACGCTGAAGTACAAGAGCGTTACCTAAGCCATCTAAAAGGGTATCTAATCCCACAATATGTCGAATTTATTGGTAAAGAGCTACAAACAGCTTACCTTGAGTCTTACTCTGAGTACGGCCAAAATATTTTCGACCGCTATGTTACCTATGCAGACTTTTGGATCCAAGATCAGGAATATCGTGACCCAGATACTGGTCAACTGTTTGATAGAGCCGCGCTTAACGGCGAGCTGGAAAAGATTGAAAAGCCAGCCGGTATTTCCAATCCAAAAGATTTCCGTAACGAGATAGTCAACTTTGTTTTAAGAGCAAGAGCCCATCACAATGGTGACAATCCAGTTTGGACCAGCTATGAAAAACTAAGAACGGTTATCGAGAAGAAAATGTTCTCTAATACCGAAGACTTACTCCCTGTAATTTCATTTAATGCAAAAACCTCAGCTGACGATCAGAAGAAGCACGAGGACTTTGTCAATCGTATGGTTGATAAAGGCTATACCCAAAAACAAGTTCGCCTACTTTCAGAATGGTATTTAAGAGTTAGAAAGTCACAGTAACTTGTTAGTATGAAGAGGGTGTTATATGGCGCATTTTATTGACCGCCGTCTTAACGGCAAAAATAAGAGCACTCTGAACCGCCAACGTTTTATCCGCCGCTACAAAAAGCAGATAAAGAAAGCGGTTTCAGAGGCCATCAACAAACGTAGTGTAACTGATATCTCCAGTGGAGAAAGTATTTCTATCCCACAACGAGATATCAGCGAGCCCACTTTCCATCAGGGTAAAGGGGGTGACAGAGAGCTCATTCACCCAGGTAACGATCAATTTTCAACGGGCGATCGGATCCAGCGCCCTCCTTCTGGGCAAGGTGGTGGGTCAGGTGATGGCGAGGCGAGCAACCAAGGCGAAGGACAAGACGACTTTGTATTCTCTATCTCAAAAGACGAATACTTAGACCTATTGTTTGAAGACTTGGAGTTACCCAACTTACAACAAAGCCAGTTAGATAAATTAATGCAAATGAAAACGCATCGAGCTGGCTTTTGTAATGATGGTATGCCTACTAACCTAGATATTGTACGCAGTTTAAAAGGCTCAATGGCACGCCGTATTGCGATGACCTCGAGTAAACGCCGGGAGTTAAGGGAGTTGGAGGAAGAACTGGCGAGTATGCTTTCTGAACCTGTTCCTCCTCAACAGAAAATCAATGATATAGAACTGCGGATCCAAGTGCTAAAAGAGCAAATAGCCGCGGTGCCTTTCATCGACAATTACGACTTACGCTTTCGTAATTACGAAAGGCGTCCACACCCCACAAGCAAAGCGGTCATGTTTTGCTTGATGGATGTGTCTGGCTCAATGGATCAAGCCACAAAAGACATGGCAAAACGTTTTTATATTTTGCTCTATCAGTTCTTAACCCGCACTTATAAAGATATTGAGGTAGTCTATATCCGCCACCATACCCAAGCAAAAGAAGTAGACGAGCAAGAGTTTTTCTACTCGCAAGAGACGGGTGGCACAATTGTCTCAAGTGCACTGAAATTAATGGATGAAATCATTCAAGAGCGTTATGCCCAAGGCGATTGGAATATTTACGCCGCACAAGCCTCTGACGGCGATAACTGGGCAGATGATTCTCCACAATGCACCCAGATACTCTCTAACAAACTACTTAAAATTGTCCGCTACTATGCGTATATAGAGATAACGACCCGTGCACACCAAAGTCTGTGGCGGGAGTATCAAGGAGTAGCCAACTCATTTGACAACTTTGCTATGCAGCACATTCGAGGTGTAGAAGATATTTATCCTATCTTTAGAGAATTGTTCAAGAAGAACAAAAATAAGCAAAGTGCGGCATAATTTTTGGGAGGTTGCGCGATGACATATCAGCCAATTGACGATGGTCCAGATTGGACCTTTGATTTACTTGATACTTATCATCAGGAAATTGCTCGTGTAGCTGAGCATTACAGACTTGACACTTACCCAAATCAAATTGAGGTGATCACAGCTGAGCAGATGATGGATGCCTACTCAAGTGTGGGCATGCCAATTGGTTATGCACATTGGTCGTACGGTAAAAAGTTTATCCAGACTGAGCAAACCTACAAACGTGGTCAAATGGGCCTTGCCTATGAGATTGTGATTAACTCTAATCCTTGTATTGCCTATTTAATGGAAGAAAATACCATGCCTATGCAGGCGCTGGTGATGGCGCATGCGTGCTATGGTCATAACTCTTTCTTCAAGGGTAACTATCTATTCAAAACCTGGACAGACGCATCATCTATTATTGATTACTTGGTATTCGCTAAAAATTATGTCGCCAAATGTGAAGAAAAGTACGGTATTGATGAGGTAGAAAACCTGATTGACTCTTGTCATGCGTTAATGAATTACGGGGTTGATCGATATAAAAGGCCGCAACGGATCTCTATGTTTGAGGAACAAAAGCGCCAAAAAGAACGGGAAGATTATTTGCAGTCCCAAGTTAATGAATTATGGCGAACCATTCCTAAAGGTGAAGATGAAGAAACCGACAACCGTGCCCGTTTCCCATCAGAACCTCAGGAAAACATACTGTATTTTATCGAGAAAAACGCGCCATTGTTGGAGTCTTGGCAACGCGAGATTATTCGTATTGTGCGTAAAGTATCTCAGTACTTCTACCCGCAAAGACAAACTCAAGTCATGAATGAAGGCTGGGCAACATTTTGGCACTACACTATTTTGAATCACTTATATGACGAGGGAAAACTAAGCGACTCCTTTATGTTGGAGTTTTTACAAAGCCATACTAATGTTGTGTATCAACCACCATACAATAGTAAATTTTATTCGGGGATAAACCCCTATGCGCTCGGCTTTAATATGATGGTCGATATTCGCCGTATATGCGAAAACCCGACAGAAGAAGACAAACAGTGGTTCCCGGAATTTGCGGGGAGCAACTGGCTAGATACACTGCATTTTGCGATGCAAAATTTTAAAGACGAGAGCTTTATCAGCCAATTTTTATCTCCAAAGCTCATGCGCGATTTTAAACTTTTCACGATTGTCGATAAGCAGAAATCTCCGCATTTGGAAGTTGGCCCTATTCACGACGAAATGGGTTATCAACAACTTCGCAGTGCCCTTTCAGCGCAGTACAACCTGAGTAACCATGAGCCTAATATTCAAGTTTATGACGTCGATGTACGGGGAGATCGTTCACTTACGCTAAGGTATGTACCGCAAGGCGGTATCCCACTTGCCGCTTCAAAGCAAGAAGTGATAAAGCACCTCTATCGCTTATGGGGATTTAAAGTGAAACTTGAACAAGTAGATGAAAATGGCAATATCGAGCAGATAGCTCAATGCCCTGAAGAAGAAAGTGACTCGTAACCCTATTGATTTGAATTAGGAGCAGGCAAACAGGTTGGATTACTGTGTTTGCCGTGGCTCCTTTCTAATGCTTAGACTCTTAGCTTCAGCTACTCTACAGTGAGGTGTGTTATTAAACTCTAGACTGCACGTAAACACTTCCAACTGCAGAGCTTCGCTATTCAAAGTGCCGGTTACTTAAAAAAATTGAAGCTAAGTGGATAAATCCATACTTCCCCATTATTGGCTTTCATCGCGGCAATGATAGCAAATATAATATTAAGAATAGCTAACACAACGAACCCTAAAATACCAACCGCGACAAAAACTAAAATACCGCAAATTATGGAATAGATGATTAAGCTAATTAACCAGTTAATAGTGGCTTTTCCGTGTTGGTCGATTGTTTCGCTTTTATCCTTATTGGTTGCCCACATAACTACTGGTAATACAAGCCCTAGCCCCGGAGCAACAAAGCTCGCCAGTTGACTCAAATGTAATAACATACAGTATGTATTTAGCGGCATCCCCCAGTATTCATCATTATCGTTCATTTTTTCATTCCCTTTTATTGTTGTAAGTGATTACGCATTTCAAGCAGGTGTTTCATATTGACTGAAGTCTATAGAGGTATTTCTAATAAATCTCAGGTTAATGAATAAAAGCCATTTTTAGGCAGTACTCATAGGCTAAAGGCCTCCAATGAGAACTCAACTCCTCACTCCTCCATTAAAGCTAGATAAGCCATGATTTACAAGCCTTTTGATATCTAGAATATGAGTGTAAACATAACAATTCCGGTTAACCGCTATAATTTAAAGACAAGGGTTATTCAATTTTCACCAGATAAATAATGGCTATTCAGACAAAGGCTTTACCAATTTTGGGTATAGATTTAAGATGAGCCAAAGGACTCTAATCCAGACGTAAAACCAATGGATCAATACAAAACCAAATTTGTTGTTGTTTATCTGATTGCCGCAATAATTACTACGGCATGTCTTTTAATGAATGGGCCGATGCGTCCAGGCTTGCCTCTTGATAACACGGTAATAATGCGTATGGAGTTTATTGCCGAAAACTCTGTGTTGTGGCAGTGGTCTTGGATAGCTTGGATGTTCTCTGCACTAGGTCTATTAGTATTTAGTGTTATTTTAGCAGATGAGCTCAAAGCAGACTTTAGAAAGCATGTTGGCCTGCTATTAGTCGCATTGGGTGTGGCCCCAGATCTAATTGCTGAAGTGATTTATGCCTTTGTTTTACCAAAAGTAGTTCATTTGACCATGGGAGAATCTGTATTTTTACTGCTTGAGCATATTGCAACCCATCTAACAGGTTACTTAGGTAATGGCCTTTATAATTTAGGAGGGCTTACGTTAACCTGTTTAGCCATTAAGCAAGGTATATTTAAAACATGGGTGTCAGTGTGGGGGATCACTGCTTGGGTTTTAGGTTTATTGCTGTCTGTCTCTATCGCTGTTGGTCAACTTAAAGCTGCTGAGATATTTACTGCATCAAGCATGACTCTTAGTACACTTTGGATGATTATCTTTGCACATCAAGTTTTGAGGCCCAGATGGAATACGCAATCTTAAAATTAGTGCACATAGGTGCCTTGATTTTTTGGCTTGGCCCAGCCCTTGGTGCTTGGCTTGTGTTAAAAGCAATAGAAAATGAAAATATAGGACCGGTGACCGCGAAGGTGGATCATGTATTCTTTCTCATGGTCACACTGGAACATGTGGCATTTATTGTCCTCTTATTAACAGGCTTTTCTATGGCTTTTTTAGCCGGATGGTTTACATCTCCATGGCTCCAGCAAAAGCTACTTGTGGTCGGTCTCGTGATTATCCCGTTAGAGATTGTGGATATTTTCTTGGGAAATTGGTTAGCAGCAAAGGCATCTAAAAGTGTCCACCTGGGCATTGCAAGCGCTCAGCAACGGCGTTGGTTAGCGCTCTACCACGGCCCTTTTACTAAACTTGCACTCTTAACCATACCGGTTTCAGTCGTTATTGTGATGTATTTAGCGGTAAGTAAGATGCCACTTTTATCACTTTAATTTGCAGAAATAACCGAACGATACAGCTGATTTGTCTAACAGACCGCTGTTCATTCCACACTGATACTAAACAAAAGGTATTGGGATAAGAATATAGGCTGGCCGCGTGAGTAAAGCCGCGTCGCGCTAAAGCCACTATATAAAGATAAATTTACTCGCTGGCCATGTCTTCAGAGTATACAGTTACCCGATTTCTTCCGCCCTCTTTAGAATCATACAAAGCGCTGTCTGCCGCTTCAATCCATTGCTCATGTTTTTCAAAAGACTCTTCGTAAACGGCAACACCAAGACTAACCGTAATCTTGATTTGTTGTTCATCGTAGTAAATCGAAGAATTTTCTATTAACGAGCGCAGTCTTTCGGCGAAAGTGATTGCACCTTTTACGTCAGTGTCAAGCAAAGTCACCGCAAACTCTTCACCGCCGTAGCGGCCTGCAGTATCTGTTTCTCGCAGTGTTTTGCGTAGTAAGTCTGAGATATGGCGTATAGCCTCATCTCCACCACTATGACCGTATTCATCATTAATTCGCTTAAAGTGGTCAATATCAAACATAAGCAATGCACTTTGCCCTTGATTACGTTTCAAGCGCTTAAACTCTTGCTTTAGGCTCTCTTCCCAGAAACCGCGATTATGCAACTGGGTTAAACTGTCTGTACGGCTAATTTTTTCTAATTGTTTATTCAACGACTCAAGCTCTAACTTATTGATTGCTTCGTCAGTCACATCGTATATGATCACACAAATATGCCCTACATCCCCCGTCACCGTTGTCAACGGAATAAAAGTCGCATTCTGATACATATAATCAGCCTTGCCTGTGATAGGCCGATAGTTTTTGAATCGAAAAATATAAGGCTGCTGCTCCCAAATGGTAAACGACCGATTTTTTAGCACGAACACAGGTTCAGCTTTTGATCTAAACCACTGCTCATCAATACTTGGGAACAAATCAAAAATGTCTTTATCTTTAACCGCACTCGGTAATAAACCAGAATGATTTTCCATAAAACCATTCCATATACATACCTTGTAGTCGCGATCGAGTACCACCAAGCCAACATCTACGGTGTTAAACATATCCATTAACCAATGGATTTCATTCATATCAAAATCGGCTGCAGGCATAGTTAATCATCCAATAAATAGGCTACTTTGTATTTTAATGTTTTAAGTGAGTCTTCTGTGAATAACAACATAAGGTCACAGTTAATGTTGTGATGCTCTATGCCATAGCTAATCTCGATAGCAAGCGTTCTTTGCCATCTCGCTTTGTTGGCTTTCACAAGCTCAGCAACATCACAATGTTGACCAAGCACCACTGGGTGGCCTTGGCTGAACGACATATCGAGCTGCTTAGATAGTCCCGTTAAAATTGCGCCAATCAAGATATTGCTAATATCCATTAAGAGCTCAAGCTCAACTTTGGTATTAAGATCGCCATGATAATTCATCAAGGACGCGATCTCTTTGAAACTAGAATCATTGAGCAGTAGCAGCGCTTCTCCGGAAACACCGCCACCAATAAAACCTTGGCAAACGCCCGACGTAGTTGCGCTCGCATCAATCGCTTGCAGTGCCATATGTAGCTCGTTGACTTCGAGTACATTAACGTTTGGAATAGGTAGTTCGACGAATACATTCAGCAATCGCGCCAACAAATCACCCGCCTGCCCCATAGCAACGTTTGTAAGCTCTTGATAGATATCACGGATCTCAGGGTCTAGCTGCTCACCAAGTTTATGAACCAAGCTTTCTCTGATTGCTTTATCTTTTATTCCATGATGCTCAATAATTTCAGCAAGTTTAGCAGCGTCACAGGGCTTACGGATAAAGTCAATAGCGCCGAGTTCTATCACTCGTTGGTGCGCATTAGGTTGAATGTCGCCGGAAACAACGACAGTAAGCACTGATAAATCTTGCTCGCTAATAGCCTGTAGCACTTCATAGCCATCCATCTGTGGCATATTTAGATCAAGGAATAGAATCTCAGGAGAGAGTGCTTTGATTTGTTTAATACAGTCGAGTCCATTCTCTGCAAATTCTACTTTAATGTCCCAGTCGTCTGGCAATGAACGCGCCAGCTGCCGACGGGCAAGTTTTGAATCGTCACAAATTAGGACTAGTGTTGACATACAAGCTCTCTTTCTGTTTCCCATGCGTATCGGCACGATGTCGGGAAGTTTTAGTTATAATTATGAGATTAAAGCTTAAAATTGCGTCATATGTTAATAAAATGACGCCATCTTGACAATCTAAATGTCACTTAAGCTTGGTTAGTTACTGTCAGTATAATACACTCAAATCAATTAAGTTAACTTCAAAAGGAATACTTTATGCTGAAAGCGTTAGTTTTAGCGAGTGGTCTGTTTAGTGCGATATCATTGGCTTATGATTTACCTGAAAACTCGGTAGATATGGGCAAGGTAAAAGCGCAAGGTAAAGCGGTGGTATTGCTTGGTAATGGCGTAAAGCAAGGTCAGGCTGCACCGGATTTTAAGGTTGCCGATGCTGACTTCAGCCCAGTTACTCTGAAAGATTTTGAAAGTCGTGCAATTTTAATTAGTGTTGTTCCAAGTTTAGATACAGGCACTTGCAGCCTACAAACAAAACATTTTAATGAAAAAGTAGCAAGCCAATTTCCTGATGTTGCCATGTTGACGATTAGTGCGGACTTGCCGTTTGCGCAAAAGCGCTTTTGCAAAGCAGAAAATATCGACAAGGTTAAAACATTATCAGACGCCGTATGGCATTCTTTTGGTGAAAATTATGGTTTGTTGATTAAAGATATGGGCCTGCTCAGTCGCGCGATTTTTGTGCTAGATAAAGAACACAAGATTGTTTACAAGCAGCTGGTAGAAAATTTAGCAAAAGAGCCAAACTACGAAGAAGTCGTTGGCGCACTGAAGAGTCTATAACCTCACTATATACTCTCATCAATAAACATAAAAAAGCCGGTCACTTAACAATGACCGGCTTTTTCAATTCGTTATACCAATTTACTTAATTAATTTTACTTTTGTAGATCTAACATTAGCTTGTTAAGACGGCTTACAAAGCCCGCAGGGTCTTTCAGGCTACCACGCTCTGCAAGCATTGCTTGGTCTAGTAGTACTTCTGCCCATTGTCCAAACTTGTCTTCGTCTTGTTCGTTATTCAAGTGCTTAACCAATTGGTGCTCTGGGTTAAGTTCAAATACCGGCTTAGACTCAGGCACGGCTTGACCCACCTGCTCCATTAGCTTTTGCATTTGAGAGCTCATGTCATGATCGTCTGCAACCACACACGCTGGAGAATCTGTTAAGCGGTGCGTAAAGCGTACTTCTTTCACTTTATCGCCAAGTGCTGTTTTCACTCGCTCAACTAGGCCTTCAACTTCTTTCTCACTTTCTTCGTGTGCTTTCTTCGTTTCTTCGTCATCCATATCACCTAAGTCAAGATCACCACGCGTGATTGACTGAAGTGGCTTCTCGTTGAATTCAGTGAGGTGACTCATCATCCACTCATCAACACGATCTGACAGGAGCAGAACTTCAATGCCTTTCTTACGGAAAATTTCAAGGTGCGGAGAGCTCTTCGCTGCCTCAAAGCTATCAGCCACAACATAGTAAATCTTATCTTGGCCTTCTTTCATGCGCTCAATGTACTGCTCAAGAGAAACATTTTGTGTTTTCTCGTCAGTATGTGTAGAGCTAAAGCGCAATAGTTTTGCGATGGCATCTTTGTTTGCGAAATCTTCAGCAGGACCTTCTTTTATCACATTACCAAACTCATTCCAGAATGCTTGGTAATCTTCTGGTTTGTTTTTGCCCATGCGCTCAAGCATTTTAAGTACACGAGATGTACAGCCTTTACGAATAGCTTGAGTGATCTTGTTGTCTTGTAGGATCTCACGAGATACGTTAAGAGGTAAATCGTTAGAATCTAATAAGCCTTTCACGAAGCGCAGGTAGCTTGGCATAAACTGCTCTGCGTCATCCATAATGAACACGCGTTGTACATAAAGCTTAAGGCCAGCTTGACGCTCGCGATTATACAAATCGAAAGGTGCCTTTTTAGGGATATAAAGTAGGCTGGTGTATTCAGTTTTACCCTCTACTTTATTGTGTGCCCAAGTGAGTGGCTCTTCCCAATCATGACCGACATGCTTATAAAACTCTTTATATTCTTCGTCGCTGATCTCTGATTTATCGCGAGTCCAGAGTGCTGTGGCTTTGTTGATCGCTTCCCACTCGCCAGGTTGCGCTTCAATTTTCTCGCCATCTGGGCCTTCAGATTCAGGAACTGGGTCTTTATAAAGTTCAACAGGAATTGAAATGTGATCTGAATATTTAGTCACAATACCGCGAAGGCGATAAGTTTCAAGGAACTCACTTTCTTCTTCACGAAGATGCAGTGTGATCTCTGTACCGCGCTCTGCTTTTTCGATTTCAGCAATCGTGAAGTCGCCTTCACCTTGCGATTCCCATTCAACCGCTTCTGACTCACCCGCTTTACGCGTACGAACCGTTACTTTATCAGCAACAATGAATGCGGAATAGAAACCAACACCGAACTGACCAATCAGCTGTGAATCTTTTGCTTGGTCACCAGTTAGGTTTTTAAAGAAATCAGCTGTACCAGATTTTGCGATGGTACCTAATGAGCTGATCACTTCGTCACGCGTCATACCAATACCATTGTCAGAAATGGTGATGGTTTTTGCATCTTTGTTTACGCTTAAGCGGACACGTAGCTCTGCGTCACCTTCGTAAAGGTCACCATTTTGCAAAGCTAAATAACGTAGTTTGTCAGCCGCGTCTGAAGCGTTAGATACTAATTCGCGTAAAAAGATCTCTTTGTTTGAGTACAAAGAGTGGATCATTAGGTTTAATAATTGTTTGACTTCTGTTTGAAAGCCTAATGTTTCTTTTTGAGCTGCGGACATTGTTCTCTCCAATATAAGCAATTAATGCAGTGTTCTTTATCAATATGCTAGGTATATGGGGGAAGAGAAAAAACTTTCAAGAGACTGAACAAAATTTTTAACAAACCGCCCTGCTTTTTGGATCAATCGCTCCATAAAACAGGGCTTCCATCAGTAAAAGTGAGATTAAAGCTTCTTGCGCCCGCTAAACGCATGCATTAACGTCATTCCGTCTACCAGGTCAAGCTCACCACCAACAGGCATACCGTGAGCAATACGCGACGCTTCAACTTGATATTTATGACATAACTCAGAAATATAGTGTGCCGTTGCCTCTCCTTCCACCGTTGGGTTTGTCGCTAAGATAACCTCATTAATATTGCCAGCACTTAGCTTACGCTCAAGGACATCTAGGCCGATTTCATTGGGGCCAATTCCATCCAAAGGCGATAAATGCCCCATCAGCACAAAATACAAGCCATTAAATTGGCCCGTTTGCTCTATCGCCAATACATCCGTTGGTGATTCAACCACACATAGCAGCCCTGTGTCTTGGCGCTTGATACTTTGACAGATATCACACACCTCAACCTCACTAAATGTTCGGCAGCTTGAGCAATGACCAATGGCTTGCATCGCATGCGTCAGGCTTTGCCCCAGCTGGCTGCCGCCCTCTCTGTCTCGCTCTAGTAAATGAAAGGCAATACGCTGCGCAGACTTAGGCCCAATGCCAGGTAAACAACGCAGCGCTTCAATAAGCGCTGTTAAACTTGGTGATAATTGCATAAATTCGTTTCTTGTGGCCCATGCAGTGCAAAAACACTGATAACAATGCCGAAATGATAAGGGATATTGTTGTTGATTTAAAGCTTGATCCTATTTCATGCCCTTCCACTCATTTTACAGTTTGAAAATGCATTCATCGCGAATTTCCCAACAATTCGACTCAAATGCTTGCAGCAAAAGCGTATTCGCTCGACAATGGCTCCATTCCCGATAGTAAGTACAATAACACAGCTGTCGGGCCAACTTCTCGAACTAGATAGAGACTACATAATGAAAAAAACGATAATAGCGAGTGCGCTTACAGCCATCATGCTGACGGCTTGCTCTGAGCCACAAGTCACAACAAGTGAAACCAAACAAGCAGAAAACGCGGCGGTAGCAACAGGTAAGGCTGAGCTTGGTAGTTTTGGTGTTGACCTCAGTGCACGCGATGAAAGTGTAAAACCTGGCGATGACTTCTTTATGTACGCCAGCGGCACTTGGTACAAAAACTACGAAATGCCAGCAGACAAAACGCGTTTTGGTGCATTCTCAGCACTTGCTGAACGCAGTGAAGAACAAGTAAAAACCATTATCGAAGAGATTGCTAACGGCAAAAATCTAAATGCCGAAGAGCAACTGATTGCCGATTTTTACAATGCTTATATGGATGTTGAAACCCTAAATAAGCTTGGTATCAAACCTATTCAACCACTACTTGCTGACATTGATGCCATTAACAACACTGACGGCCTCACCAAAGCATTTGGACAATCTTGGCTAACTGGTGTAAATGCGCCGATAGGCGGCGGTATGTGGTTTAACCGTCTAGACCCAAATAAATACGAGATGTCGATGGGTGCTGGTGGACTTGGACTACCAGATCGCTCTTATTATTTAGAACAAGCTGAGCGTTTTGTTAAAACTCGCGAAGCATACGTTGCACATATTGCAGATATGCTTAAATTTGCCGGTAAAGACAAACCGACTGAGCGCGCAGAAGCCATACTGGCACTTGAAACTAAAATTGCTGAGGGCCACTGGCCACGTGAAAAGCGCAGAAATCGCGACCTGACATTAAATCAAGTTAAACGTGACGAGCTAGCAACACAATACCCAGGCTTTAATTGGGATTTATATTTTGCTGAAACAGGCTACAAGGTGCCTCAGCTAAATATGTCTCAGCCTGAGCCGATCAAAGCGATGATTGCGCTAATCAACTCTGAAGACTTAAGCGTTTGGAAAGACTACTTAACTTATCACGCCATTAGCGGCAATGCATCACTGTTGTCTGAAGATATCTTCAATACTAACTTTGAATTTTATGGCAAGCATTTAAGTGGTCAGCAAGAGCCACGTGCTCGTTGGAAACGTGCAATCAGCGAAATGTCTGGCACCACTTCGCTTGGCTTTGCAATTGGTAAAGTTTACGTTGCCCGTTACTTCCCAGAGTCTTCTAAAAAGCAAATGTCAGAATTGGTTGAAAACCTACGCACCGCGCTTGGTGAAAGGATTGAAGGCTTAGACTGGATGGGTGAAGAAACGAAAGTAAATGCTCAGGCAAAACTTGCCGCATTTACTCCTAAGATTGGCTACCCTGATAAATGGCAGTCATTTGATGGGTTAACCTTAACCCGCGATAACTTAATGACAAATGTGAAAAACCTACGTGAGTTTTTCCGCAATGACAGCATCGCCAAAGAGCTTGAAAAAACCGATCGTAACCGCTGGGGTATGACACCACAACGCGTTAACGCCTACTACAACAGCTCGTTTAATGAAATCGTTTTCCCTGCGGCAATTTTACAACCGCCATTCTTCGACCCAAATGCAGATCCTGCAGTAAACTACGGCGGTATTGGCGCGGTGATAGGGCACGAAATGGGCCACGGCTTTGACGACCAAGGCTCTAAATCCGATGCCAACGGTATTCAACGTAATTGGTGGACCGATTCAGATCGCGCTGCTTTCGAAGAAAAAGCAGACAAGCTCGCGGCACAATACAACAAATATGAGCCTATTGAAGGTAACTTCGTGAACGGTCGTAACAGCCTTGGCGAAAACATCGGTGATGTAGGTGGCCTTGCGATGGCTTATCATGCATATAAACTGAGCCTAAACGGCAAAGAAGCACCTGTGATTGATGGCTTGACTGGCGACCAACGTTTCTTCCTTGCTTGGGCACAAGTATGGAAAGAAAAGCGTACTGAGCAAAGCATGCTAAACCAGCTACGCGCAGGTACACACGCACCGGGTCAATTTAGAGCGCTTGCGCCTCGCAACCATGATGCATGGTACAAAGCGTTTGACGTTAAACCAGGTGACAAACTATACCTAGCACCTGAAGAGCGCGTACGTATTTGGTAATAACTTAAATCCCAAAGCATAACCTGCCGTCACTGGTAGGTTATGCTGCTTTAACGCCGAGCAATACGCTTTTGCTTGGTTAAGTATGCCCCGCCTAATCCGCTTAAAAACCCAAAAATATGACTTGAACTACTCGTCTGCGCCGAAAAATCAGATAACGTCGCTAAAAAGCTAATATTGGCATAGTAAGTCAATACCAGCAGAGCTATAAAACTAACAATGCCAAGCACATCGCGATTGAATAGCGCAGCACCCAGCAGTAAGCCAAAGTAACCCATTACAATGCCTGATGCACCAATGTGATTTGCATGCCCAGCAAACAGCCACACCAACAGTCCTGTAGCAACCACAATAAAAAAAGTTGCTCGCTTAAACCTCGGTAATCTTGCTGCCAAATAGCCACTAATACTTAAGCCGAGCAAATTACTCAGCAAATGTCCCCAGCTACCATGTATAAAAGGCGCGGTTAACACACCACTCAAATGATGTACGTTATGCGGTACAATCCCAAAACGATAGACGGGTAAGCCAAAAATACCACCTAACACCTGTACGAGACACATCACCGCCATCGCGTACAAAACCAACTTAAAATTGGGCGGAAAAACCAGTGCACGTTTACTCATCTTACTTCCGTATACAGACAAAAATAGCGCCTTATTAAGCGCTATTTCGAATAGATTTGCAAACTCAGCCCACGTGAACTTTACATACTTAGTGTTGTAGTTACGAACCGCCCGCTTTCATAAGATTAAGACGCGACCTTTGGGAGAAATGAAATATCCACATGGTATTTGCTCGGGTTTCCTTCTTCAATTAACACCGTTATCTCTTCTCGGTCTATGTGATTGGTTGGATCAAACCATATATTATCACTATTAAAAATATGCAATTGCGATGTTGATGGGTTTCTCCATTGTGCACAAATTTGGTAAGGGTTTTTGCCGTTAAACTCTATTCTACGGTTAACTTCAACACTCTGAAACTTAGCCACCACTGGTGTCCCTTTTTCCTTTAGATACTTCACTTTCTTATTTTTTGACGCGCCAAATAAGATAATTGAAAGTCCAATAAGGAAAAATACAGAGCCTATTCCAGCTAAGATCATAACTCCGCCCCAAAGCGAGAAAGTATCGTTAATTTCAGCTTTTTCGATTGAATCTTCTAGATAAACGACGCTTACAACCTCTCCTATTGAATATCTGTTAGGACCGCCCCCAGTAGAGGACACAAACTCCGCTATTTCGCCATTTTTGGTGCGGAATTTAACGAAAGGAGCATAGGTATCCGAGTCTTCAGACTGGGAACGAATAAGGTCTACCACTGTGCCTTCGGTAATGATTGCACGGTCCAGAAAGTCTTGGGTACTGTTGTACATAAAAAGCGATCCGATTAACAGTGCGGACCCAATCAGAGTGAAAATGTATTTAACTATCACGAGCAACTCCTTTTTGCTGGAATGATTTTATAAATTATATATGCGTAGTATGCATAACGCGTTGTTGGATCAGACTAAACTAGTTCGACCTAGAATGTAGATGTTATTTAAGCGGCGAGAGAAAGTTAAGGCGAGCGACTTCACTTGCGTTGATTTACAAGCTATATCGTTACAGCTGCGCTCATTCCCTGACCTAACATCGTATCCTTTATGGCCTATTAGACCGTTTTTCATCATCTATTTCAACTTTCTTGATGCTCAGTTCGATCATACTCGTGAACTTCACTTCGATATCTGTAACTGATCCCGCCATGTTATGCAGCTCGCTAGTAAAATTATGCGGTCTCAAGATAACCCAAAACATTTAGGTTAAAGGGAGCCTGCTTAACACCTGTCACATAGTTTAGGGCTTACTTTTGCGGTCTAAATGTAGCTACTCAACATTGCTGTAATAGCGCGTAACTTAGTGTAATTACCACCTTGAAAAATTAACTATAAAATTACATTTAATTTCTGACTGTATGAGAGTGCTAGCCAGAACTTGTAGCTACTTAATAGCGTTATCTAGATAATTTTCAAAGGAAACTTTATGAAAAAGCGTAATATAATCCCATGTTTCGCAGCTGCCTTATTGATTTCGGCGTGCTCGAGTTCAACAAAAAATAGCGCCTTCAGGCGCTATTTTTATGGGATTCTAAATTAAAACGGAATTTTGAAGCCTAATGATCATAGGCTGCTTATAAGTGCTGATGAGTTATGAAAGCCGTATTCTTTCGTTTCTTCGACAAATTTCATAACTGATAAACGTACCTTATTTCTAATTTTTTGGTATCTATTTGGTATCCTGTTTTAGAGCATTTATGAAGCAAGCTTTGTCTTAGTTTTCTTAGAATGAACTAGAGGTGACAGATTTACCACCAACTTATGCTTAATGTTCTCAATTTCTTCATCTGTAAAGCTTCGTTCTAAAAGGTTGTCTATTAATTCTTCTTGTCTTGGCTGCCCAAATGCTAACCGATATAGCGAAAGCACCTTCAAAGATTCATTTAACTTAATTAAGTCTTTGCTCATTGGCATCAAAGGCACAATGCGCTCTATTTGAGCACTACCTGAAGACAAGTGCCAATAAGGTTCCAAATCACTAAGCCTTTCATTTTTTGTGTGTTGATCAGCATACTCAAACAACTTATCCCAAGAGTGTTGATAGCTTGAGTTAACTTCATCTTTAAACCTCTCGACTAGTCGCCTACGAACAACTAACGACTTATAACGGTTTACACGTCCTTCTCGTTGTTCAAGGTCAATTGGGTTTGATGGCAAGTTCCAATGTACTATACGACTGCAATACCAATGAAAATCCAGCCCCTCCTGCCCAATAGATGTTGAATTCAGCACAAAGGGTCTAAACGGTGAGTTGAACGCATCTCGAACGTGAGACACCCTTACCATGCCTTTTTCATCCGTAATTTTTTGGTTACCCAAGGGAACTGCATAATGACATCTTAATGTGGACTTTTCTTCTAACGAACCTTCACTCTTCTTGAGGGCAATATCTTCGTGAAAGTGACAACCTACAGAAACTGTATTGGTATTTAACACACTATGTAATTTTGATAACGCTTCGCTACTATTTTGCCCAGAGCCAATTAATAAATGAAAATACTCATCAACCACCGCTTGTAAGTTACCGTCTGCGCAATAATTAATAACAGCTTGCCAATAAGGGACCTTGTAATAGCGTTTTTTAATGGCTCTTTCTGACTCAGGTTTATTAAACAAACTAACAAAGCCTAATGCGCTTTCACTTATATCAACTAGGTGATGATGTGAATCTTGTCCTGCTAACGAACGAAGGATACATACAGCAGGGCCTGAAATTGCAAGTTGCGCTAAATAGTTAAAAAGGTCTTTAGGGAGCTTTCCTAACTCACCTTTTTGAATCAAATTGAATAAGTGCCGAATACTTTCAAGGCGACCCTTATTTTTACCATCCGAAAATCTATTTTTAAACTTAAGCTGCCAGTCATCTACGCCATCTGTGTATCCATTTAGCATATCTAAAAGTATTGGTGCTACGGCATACCAGTGTGTGTTAGACTTCTTTCCTTTGTTTTCATAGGGCTTGAGCTTTGACCAAAACAGGCTTTTAATCTTTTTGCTCACATCCTTTACAAGCTCATCGAGAGTTTTGCCATCATCAAAAAAGTCAATATTTGCAAGTGTTCTGCTAGGGTAGATGTAAGACCAGGCAACAAGGTTTGACTTACCATCAAACTTGATCTTTTGTACATGTTTTTTCTTTTCAGAGCGGTAATACTCCTTAGTTACGCCTCTTCTACCTTCAAGCAACCTGCGTTCAGCTTCATATGATATCAAACCGCTTAGCGCCCTTGGCACCATTGCCCATGCAGAAAACAGCAGCGATTTACTAAAGCCTTGTTGATTTTTAAAACTTCCTTCTAAAGGGTAATAAGGGTTTGACGGTGGAACCCACAGCAACTCTTCACCATTGCCGTCAAAAAAAGTATCAATCACAGCCTTGAACCTTGCGTTCGAGCCTTGTTTAGCCAAATTCAATTTATATGACTGGATTAAATCTCGTGACAGCCAACTCATTTTCGACTGCTTTATAACCTTTGATAAAGGTGCGTGTTTTTGTAATGAATCATCAATATGACTTTTAAATTGATAACCATTCATAAATGATAAAGCCCAAGGGGCCGACTTTTGATACTCTAATAAATAGCTAGAGTGGCTATTCTTACTAACCTTATTCAGCTCTTCTGCTATTTGAACTAACTCTTTAAATGCCAGAATTTCATTACTATCAAACTTTGCTAAACACTCGGTAGCTTGTTCACTGCCTTTTCTAAAGCAAACTATTGAGTCTGCCTTATTGACGATCTGTGCTCGCTCTGTGCGGCAAATGTATGAACTAAGTGAGTTTTCAATACTGTCCTTATGAGTTGAAATCAAACTGCTTGGGCATTTACTCGGATCACGCAGGCTAATAATTTCGCTATGAAGCTTCTCTCTGTTGTATTCATATTGACTTAAAAAGTTATGATCTTTTTTACTTAAAAAATTAAGTAAATACCTTAATTCATCAACATGCGCCGTTTGGGTTTCTTCTTCATCAACTTTAGACATGGCTTTAAATGGCGTAGCTGAGAGCAATAACAATTTAGCTGCCGACTCTTTAGAAAAAATCCCTCTGGCAATAACTGATAATTCATTGTCTTCATTGGTGTCGAGAAGGCTATTAAACCTCTGAAACTCATCTAATATAAATAAATCAGACTTTAGGTTTTGAACACAACACCTAGCAAGCACTCTTCTTAAATAAGAGCGTAATCTATTTGGGTGTTCACACTTAACTTGATCAGTGCATACCATTTCAATAATTGAAAGCCAGCTACTGCCTTGCGCTATCTCCCAGTCACTTTCGATATAGTCTGATTGAGCGTTAAGTTGTTGATGAAACGAGCGCAATATACATTTATCAAGAGAGTTATTTTTGTCGAACCAATATTGATTATTCTTCCAAGTATCTCTACCACATTTACCACGAAACAACTTACTTAGCTTACATTTATACTTTGATAAACTGTCATGCTCACAAAGCAATTGATAAATAATAAAGCGTTCCCAGTGAGTGCCATCGCCTTGGGTTAAAGTAAATGAAGTAGAAGGAGTGAGGGAGCAGACTTCTAATAACTCACCAGTGTCATTATCATTTTGGTTATCCTTTATCGCTAATTCAGTCAAACGGCTAAATGAAGGCTCTGATACATACTCTTCGTGCTCATTCCCTTCAAATACAGCTAGTTTCCTTATGTTCTCATTAGCAAGTGTTAGGTTAGAGCAGATATACGTTACCCTTAAAGGCTTAAAAGGTGATTGATTCAACCTTGCCTTGAGCATTTCTGCTATTACGCCTTTTGCAACAACGGTTTTACCTAAACCAACCTCATCGGCAACTAATACTCTCCCTGAGTGACGGCTATCGACAAAATTGCTCATCACTTGGTGTACCGTTGCTAATTGAAAATCTTTGAGTTTCGAAAGCGACTGGTTCAATAACGCTATTACGTCATCATTCATATATCACCTCTTGTTCAAAATGCTGCCATAGTGACAAAAATTGCTCTGGGATTTGAACTTCTGTTTGTTCTAATCTCTCAAGTAAAGCTTGAATTCTATTGAGTGCCGACGGGTTTCGAGCTGCGGCTAACATTAACTGTTCATATATCGGTGCACTTTCAAACAGGCTCGCACCGCTACCGTCACTTAATCCAGCTGCTCTTGTTGTAATATCAAGCCACTCTTCTTTAGTGCTATAAGGATTTAATAATAGCCGGACGTAGTTCAGTAATTTATCTTCATTATCTAGCAACTCAGACAAAACCCTTTTATCGCGAGTATCGCCACCCTCAATATGAAGGTTTGCTTGTATAATTAAGCTCTTTTGCTGTGAGTCACTTTCACATTTAGACGTCAAACACACAGGTATCAACGCGCTAATAGCGCTCAACTCAACACCCGACCAATGAAGCTCAGACGATATACACTTATTTGCACCAGCAATACCTAGCTGGCCTACCTCAATATCGCAAAGGGCTAGAATACGAGTCAAAGACTCATCGTCCATATTATGAGACAGAGTTAACTCATACAGTTCGGTTTTACTATTGTATCGAGCTTCCAACTGCCAATCCGCATTAATAATGGGAAAAGATACCGACCTGAAATCAAAATCTTTCGATTCCGCTTCATTTTGTAGGGCTGAAAACTCATGCGGCACAATTAAGCCTTCGCCTTCTTTATCACTTAGCCATGTATCTAAAATACGTTGTGGGCCGATTTGAGCTGTGTTACCCGTAAACCTCAGCATGAATTCTTCATTTCTAGGTAGTTTTTTCTCTGTACCAAGTGCAGCGGTTGTCGCATTTGCTGACCCTAAATGCCAATGGCTTGTGCCACCGCGTTGAGTGATAATCAGTTTGGCATGAAGATCATGGGACTCCTCCGGTAATCCAGCTCTTTCTGCACCATCAACAATGGCATCATTTATTGAGTAACACTGCCAAGACTTTAACTTCTCTTGCCCAATCTCGTTTAGCTCAGTAGCGCGACTGACTAATATTCTTTTAGTGTCAGCTTTAGTCGCCAACCAATCAAGTGCCTTCACTTGTCCAGCTGCATCTTTTATAAACGGTGAAACAACCAGCATTGAGTCATTACTATTGTATAAATCAAGTGGTTTATTAAACTTGCCGCCACCTGGTAATAACAATGGATTACGCCCATAGCTTATCGACCAGCTAATTTTAGGAAGCTCTTTTTTGAAGGTCTTTTTTAGTTCAGCATCATTCTGTTCATCAAGTAGGTTAAGAAAAAAATCAGCCCAGCTTTCGGTGCCCAATTCCGTTACCTTAGCTTGCGTTAATTTTCCATCAAGCGAAGCTGCTATATCCCAGCTTCTATCAAAGGTAAGGTTGCGAGATAAAACAATAAGTCGATAAATTACATTAGCTCTCTTTTTCCCATCTGATTGCTTATAACGAATTAACCATACTTTAGAGTGAAAGGAAGCGTGCTCTCCACCACTTGGCACTACCGCCCTTAAACACGGCTCCAATAGTGTGAACAACTTGTTGTACTGTGTTGGAACTTTAATATTGCCCTTTTGATAAAAAACACGAAGTCGTCCTTTTAATTGCCCAAACGCTTCTAATAAAGCAAGTTTCTCACCTCGGAGATCGCCCTCAAGTGTTTCATTAAAACAAAGCGCAATAGGGGCAGCTAATAACGTGTCTAAATCTAGTGAATATGTTGTCGCAATTGCGGCATCAAACTCATATTGCACACCATCAATAAAGGGAGGTGTTAACTGCTCACCATAGTCAACGCGGTTTTCATCTGCTTTTAGCATTTTCTAATCCTTGTTGTATATCGGCTAAAATTGGTCGCGCTGCGCTCCACCTGTAATCCAATCGGCGAATTCCAACCCAACCTTGATGAGTAAGCTTTTTATATAATAACGAGCGTTTCTTTTTGTTATTTTTAGCCTGACTTTCAACCAAAGTATCTATTTCTTTGAGAGAAGCGCCTGTTTGTACTTGCTTGATGAACTCTTGAATAAAAGTCTTTGTCTTAGGATTGATTGCTTTAATTTCAGCGATATCTAACCATTTATCTACACTGTCTTCATGTAAGGACTTTTTAGCTATTTCAGCCCAATTATGATAATCACTTTCGTACTCAGCTACTTTTTCATCAAACTCATTATTCCTAGCCAGCACAATATTATATCGAAGGTGAGCGCCTTCCATTGCTAAGCTGAAAGCTTCAGCGGCTTCAAGCCTTGATTTGCATATAGCAGAAACCTCACCCTGCTTTTTTAAAAAAGCTTGAAGCTGGGTAAACCCACGTACAAATTTATCATTTAAACTCAAGGCTTCATCCGTTAAACCATGTAAGTAAAGTTGCCCAAGCACGCTATGTTCTAGATTTTTGGCATTCTTGATTTTATTAACTAAAAACCTAGCTTCATTGACACTTAAATTTAATGTGAGGTCTTCTTGCCAGTTACCTGAGTGGCCTTTGGGTAAATGAACTATCTGCTTGGTAATAAGGCTGCTGGTATCATCTTCACCAAACTCGCTTATCGCTGAATCTGGTTTAGTTTTAACATTGCCATAGTGCCTGCAGAATTCAGCTAAAGAACTTTGTGTGTCGATAATGCCAAGTTGCCGTAACCCGTTCCAGTAAACAGAAGACGGTCTTCTGGCAACGCCTCCCTTATCAATTTGGGTGCGGCCAATAATGCCTGTTTCGTCATCACCATGAACTTCAGTCAATCGCTTTGCTACGTTGTTTTCTGCGTCTTTCAAATAAGACTCAATAGAAGGCGCTTTCCGTTTATTGGCGGAGCACTGCTCATAATAATCGCGTAAAATACGTGGAACCGTAATAAAATACTTGGCACGGGTTTGAATGGTAGAAATACCAGGAAATAGCAAGTCAGCAAAAGCGTCTCTAATTTGTCCTATACCTAATTCATCTAAGGTTCCAGGCTCTCGCATCATCGCCATCACGTGCCTGACCCTTTCCCTGTCTTCTGAGGAAAAATCAACCCATCCTAAATCACTCACTATTTATCCTTATTCTCTGTTTTGTTGTGTTTTCTTCCGTACTTATGCAATAACAACTTCATCAGTTAAATAATCCAAGGAAGGTTTTAATGCGCGATATTTTTCGTTAATAAGTTTCATCTAACGTCCTTGTTACTATTCCGCTAGTTTACTAATGAAGATGAGATTGAATCCGACAAATAGTTTTTGATGGCTTGCCCTTTATTTATTTTTTCTTTCAACAAGCAACAAATATCCATCATCTGTTCTATTTGTCTTACAATCCGGAATTGTTCTTCTTTTGGAGGAACGGGAACGAGCATTTCACCAACATCCCCTAAGCGGAAACTATTCTTTATTCCTCTTTGAGGTGCATCAAATTGATATTTTGCAAGAGGCGACCTCATAAACTCTGGGAAAAACCTATTTTGACATTCATTCATGAATCTGAGCATAGCTGTATGCTGATTAATATAAGCTTCTCCAAAGTTTCGCGGAATACGTCCTAGATTTCCAACATCTCCCGTAATAGAAATTAATAGGTCATTCTCCTTAAGCTTAGTTCTTTTACCTTCACCTTCAGAAGGCGGTGAAACATAACGTATATTATTAAGCCTTAGTGTAACTCCCCCAAAAAATGAAACAGTTTATAAGTAGAATTTTCCATTAACTAAAATAGGAAAATTTATGATGAGAAAAAGCAAGTTCACCGAAACCCAAATTGTCAGCATGATCAAAGAAGCTGAGGCGGGTATTCCTGTTCCAGAAATCTGCCGCAAACATGGTATCGGCCAAAGTACGTTTTATAAATGGCGCTCAAAATATGGCGGGATGGAAGCTTCAGACGTTAAGCGACTTAAAGAGCTTGAAGAAGAAAACCGTAAGCTAAAAGATATGTTTGCAACGCTTAGCCTAAAGCACTCGATGCTTGAGGATATCATCGCAAAAAAGCTGTAAAAACAAGTAGGCGCAGAGCTTGGGTAGAGCATTTAAGAGCTCAATTTAACGTCAGCGTCGCATTTGCTTGTGAAGTGGCAGGGCTAAGCCGCTCAGTTTTTTATTACAAACATAAACGGCCGTCAGATGATGAAGTTATCGACGCATTACTTGCGCTGGTAGAGCGCCATCCTAGGTGGGGGCTGCCTAAGCTATTCAAAAGGCTTCGCAATAAAGGTAAGCCGTGGAATAAAAAGCGTGTTGAACGCGTTTACAACATGCTAAAACTAAACTTGAGACGTAAGGGGAAGCGCCGTGTTCCAACAAGAACACCTGAACCATTAAGTGCACCGACACAATATAATGAATCGTGGTCAATGGACTTTATGAGTGACGCATTAAGCTATGGACATCGTTTTAGAACACTGAATGTGCTGGATGATTTCAACCGACAAGCACTGGCGATTGAGGTCGATACAAGCTTAACTTCTGAACGAGTTATTAGAACGCTACAACAAATTATTGCTTGGCGAGGAAAACCAAAGCAGATTAGAGTGGATAATGGTCCAGAATTTACTTCAACGGCACTCGAAGATTGGGCAATGAAAAATGACATCAAGTTGGAATTTATAGAGCCAGGCAGTCCTTACCAAAATGGTTTTGTGGAAAGGTTTAATCGGAGTTACCGTGAAGAAGTGCTAGATTTATACTTGTTTGAGTCACTGCAAGAAGTACGTGAAATCACTGATGAGTGGTTAGATATTTATAATTATGAGCGACCTCATGATTCACTAGGTGATATGACACCGGTTGGTTACCTTGAGGCTGCATAAAATTCTACGAAATAGCTGTACTAAATTGGGTGGAGTTACATTAGTTGGTAGCTACCTCTTGAAAGGTTCCCCATAGTGACAAAAATAGCACCCGAATCGGAATAATATTTTGCCCAATCTCTTGATCCCGATGTAATCGTATGAGAGATATCCCAAACTCGACACCACTCCCAACCTTTAGGTAGCTCGAATGGCTTGTCATCTTCAGATATCGGTTCAAGAGCCTTCTGCTTCTTGATTTTCTTATCTTTGATTAGCTGTTCTTTTTCTTCTGCTATTCGCTCTAAAAGTGCAGATGCTGGTTCGTCGTTGGGGTCTTGTTTTACTAATTTACCCATTACAGCGAGTTGTAGGATGGTTTGTTTTAGTTGGTCGATGCTGTCTTCGGTGGTGAAGAGGGTGTCGAAGTGTTCACTGATGCGTTGCCAGCTTTCGTTTAGCTCATCAGCGTCTTTGGCGTTGGTAAGCGTCGCTAATAATGTTTCAACCAGTGTTTTATGCGCATCAATACTTGATTCAGTTTGAGATTCAAGTTGATCGCAAAGAGTCATTAGTTCATTTACTTTATCAACAATGTTTTTCTGCTCTTCAATGGGAGGAACTGGATGAATTACTTTTTCCATACGTTCCTTAGTCATGTGGATCATTGCAATTCCATTTCCACTAGCTTTAATTCTCTCGGATATCGCTTGCAGAAATATCCGAGAGAAGTTTTTATCCAAACTACTGTTTAGAAAAATATCCATTTTCCAGATATGATAGTGGTAAATTACTTTTCCACCTTGCCAAATAAATGGCCCAAAAGAAGCTGACCATGCGTAAATCAAATCACCATCGTCGATATACTTTTCAGGCTCTAATTGTAAATCAGAAAAATACCACTCATTTGAAGTAAATAAGTTTCCTACTCTCAGGATAGGTACGCCCTCTGAAAGCATTTCTTGTTTCTTGTAAGCACGGCCATTTATTACGTTTATCAGATCTTCTATTCTGGCCTTGCCCCAAGTTTTTGGGTAATCATAAAAATGTTCATCATTAATCTGTTTCTTCGAACGGGACTTTTTAATTACCTTTTCTTGAATTAAGCGCTCTTTTTCTTTCACTGAACTGTCTATCAAACTTTGAGCTGACTTATCTTCAGAATCTTGAGGAATAAGCCTTCCTCTAATAGCAAGCTCTAAAATAAGCTCTCTCAGTTTTTTAATGCCATAAAGTTCAAGCTTATTTGAGCTACCTCTGCCTGATGCAGATTTGGTCTTAATTGCCGATGTCCAAATATCAAGATTTTCGGTAATAACGCTTTCCACAGACATTAAGCTTTACCCTCGTCATTTGATGAAAGTGCATCTGCAAGAATACCTTTTAGTTGGTCGCGCAGCTTTTGAATATCTTTTTGCTGCGTTTGATATTGCTCAAGTAGTTCATCTGGATCGTGACTTATTTGCTCACCGATATGTGGGTTTTTGATGTCTAAGTTGAAGTTTCGTTCGATCACTTCTTCAACAGATACTTTCCAGGCTTGTTCATTTTCAACGCGGCTGGCAAAACCATCACTCTCTTCACCCCACCACTGAATTTCAGTTTCAAATTCTTCAAATTTCATTGGCTTGGTTTTAGAGTAGTTTTTCACACCTTCTGGGTATGGGTGCTCGTAGAACCAGATATCTTTTGTTGGTTGGCCTTTAGTGAAAAATAGGATGTTAGTTTTAATACCCGTATACGGGTTAAAAACACCATTAGGTAACCTTAATATAGTGTGAAGGTTACACTCTTCGGTTAACAGCTTTTTGATTTTGGTTTTAACACCTTCACCAAATAATGTGCCGTCTGGTAATACTACTGCTGCGCGGCCACCGTCTTTTAACACTTCTACAATGAGCTGTAAGAATAAGTCAGCCGTTTCACGGGTTTGCATTTCCGCAGGGAAGTTCTTTTCAATACCGTCTTCTTCCGTACCACCGAATGGTGGGTTGGTAACAATAACGTCGAAGTCGCTGTCCCAGCTGGATAGTGGTTTGTTTAAGGTGTTGCCATGTTTAACTTGCACAGGTACTTCAATACCGTGCAGCATCATGTTAGTCGTGGCTAATAAATGCGGTAGTTGTTTCTTTTCAACTCCGTGAATTTGGCTTTGCAGCGCTTTATGATCGGCAACTGTTTGCACGTAGTTATTTTTTACGTGATCTACCGAGCAAGCAAGAAAACCGCCTGTACCACAAGCAGGGTCGAATACTTGTTCGCCTAACTTAGGGTCGATTCGGTTTACCATAAAGCGTGTTACCGCACGCGGGGTATAGAATTCACCTGCATTACCCGCGCTTTGCAAGTCTCGTAAGATTTGCTCATAGATATCACCAAATAAATGGCGCTCTTTAGAATCGGTAAAATCTACTTCATTGAGTTTATTGATAACTTGACGCAATAACGTACCGTTTTTCATGTAGTTAAATGCATCAGAAAATGCTTCTCTAACAACGAAACCACGTGGATTTTTATCAATTGGTGCTATTAAGTTTTTTAACGTTGGGAATAAATCGTCATTAATAAACTCAAGTAGTTCGTCACCTGTGATCCCTTCAGAGTCCGCTGCCCAGTTACGCCATAGGTACTGCTCTGGGATTGGCTTGCGATAGTCATCTAATTCAAATTCAAGCTCTTCTTCTTGTGCATCGAATATCTTTAAGAAGAGTAACCAGGATAACTGGCCTAAACGCTGTGCATCACCATCAACACCTGCATCTTTGCGCATGATGTCTTGAATCGATTTTATAACGGTACTAATTGACATTAAATTGTGTTCTCTAATTCTGAGCTTCTTGTACTACTAGCTAACTGAATTCCTTTTAAGCCTTTATAAGGCGACACTTTAATATTTAGTGTTAGGCTTGCTTTTCAGGTATAGCTTCGTAAATTGCTTTTTCTAATTCGGTAATTGCCGCTTCATATTGCTTTGCTCCGCCGAAGCCTTTTTTGGCTAGTTCTAACGGGCGGCCAAGCTCTACCACTTTTCCTGTTTTAAGGGCATCTTTACTTTCAATGGCTGCAACGCCCTCATCACTATACTTGTTTAACAGTTCGTCAAGCACGGTTTGGGCTAGGTCGCCATATTTGGTGAAGTAATTGCGCTTTTTAACATTGTTTGCGCGTTCTTTGCGCGTTAGAGGCGGTTGGTCGAAAACGACGTGGCAGATCATATCAAATGGGTCTAATTCTTTCCCCACTTCTTGCTCTAAAACTTCCCAAATAATACCTTCAGCTGCAAGTTCGTCGATAATAGCTTGTTTGCGCTCGGCTTCATCCCAGCGTTTTACAAACTCATCAAGGGAACTAAAGGTTTTAGTGAGAGTTTTACGTGTGTAATCTTTAAAAGATTCGGTAACGAGCTTGCCGTCTTCATCGTAATATTGAACACGTTCACCCAGTTTTTTAACCGAAACGCCATTGACGTGATATTTATTGACCTTTTGTTCTTCTTCGCCCCAATCATCACCGTCGATTTCACCTGATGGATAATCGGTTTCAACGTCATCTGAAGATGAATCATAATCGGCATCTGATTCTCCAATTCCGTCAAGTTCATCACCAATGGTTGGTTCTGTATCTTCAATCACATCATCAAAGTCTGATTCGGGATCGTTAATATCATCAGCTTTTGTTGTTATTACTTTTTCTGGAATACCGTCGAATCGTGCGTCGGCAAATAGTTCAGTGGCTTTCTTAAAATCTAAGATGGTAAACCAGAGCTTGCCAAATCGATCATCTATGCGAGTGCCGCGCCCAATGATCTGTTTGAACTTAGTCATAGACTGAATGTTTTGATCAAGTACAACTAGCTTACAGGTTTTAGCATCAACACCTGTTGTCATTAATTCAGAGGTAGTAGCAATAACAGGGTAAGGCTTTTTAGGGTTAATAAAGTTGTCTAGCTGTGCTTTACCAATTGCGTCATCGCCTGTGATTTTCATCACATACTTATCATTTTTAGCCACTTGCTCTGGATTACAGTTAACAAGTGCTCGGCGCATTCGCTCAGCGTGATCTATATCGTTACAAAACACGATGGTTTTAGACATAGGGTCAGTTCGTTTGAGGTAATTGGTGATGGTTTCTGCCACTAACTGCGTGCGCTCATCTATTACCATTGTACGGTCAAAATCTTTTTGGTTATAGATACGGTCTTCAATTACATGGCCGTTTTTATCGACCATACCCTTAGTTGGTCGCCAACCTTGTAGATCGACATCTATATCAACACGAACCACTTTATATGGCGCTAAAAACCCATCTTCAATACCTTGTTTTAATGAATATTGATAAACAGGCTCGCCAAAGTAATCGATGTTAGATACTTCGTCAGTCTCTTTTGGTGTTGCCGTAAGGCCGACTTGGGTCGCAGAGTTGAAGTATTCGAGTATTTCTCGCCAGGCGCTATCTTCTGATGCACTACCTCTGTGGCATTCGTCGATGATGATGAGGTCAAAGAAATTTGGGTCAACTTGCTTGTATGCTTTTTGGCTTTCTTCAGGGCCTGTTAGTGCTTGGTATAGTGCTAAATAAACTTCGTATGCAGGGTCTACTTTTCTGCCTGTGATTTTAGTCATCGCTTGACCAAAAGGCTGAAAGTCATTGATACGAGTTTGATCGACTAATACATTTCTATCGGCTAAAAACAAAATTCGTTTTTTGGCTTTTGCTTTCCATAAACGCCAGATAATTTGAAAAGCCGTATAGGTTTTACCCGTGCCTGTTGCCATGACCAATAAAATACGGTCTTGGCCTGATGATACAGCTTCAACCGTTTTGTTTATTGCTTGCAGCTGATAGTAGCGTGGAGATTTTCCAGAACCGTCATCATAGTAATCTTGTGTGATTATAGGTAGTTGAGCTGGTTGGTAGCCTTTGTATGTGCAGAATTTATCCCACAGCTGTGCGGGTGTTGGGAAGTCTTTCAGAGTTATTTCTGACTCTAATTGTGCTGGATTGGTTTTATCGTGAAATACGAAACCGTCGCCATTACTGGCAAATATAAATGGCACATCTAATAAATTGGCATAATCTAAACCTTGCTGCATCCCTTTGCCAATTTCGTGTTTATTGGCTTTAGCTTCAATAACAGCTAACGGCATACTAGGTTTATGGTAAAGAACAATATCTGCTGACTTAACAGATTTTCGACCAGCTACAGTGCCGCGTACAACCACTTTGCCATCTCGAAGCTTCACTTCTTGACGTATTTGCGTCATATCATTCCAACCAGCTTCTTTGATGGCAGGCATAATGTACTTAGTGATGATATCGGTTTCGCTGAGTGACTTTTTGTTTATTGGGTTCATACGTGTTTTTACTTCCTTTTTAAATCATGTGGGAAGAAGTATTCTTTATCATGAAGTTAAGCATGAGCACATGTTTTAATGATCTTGCATCCAAGCACTAGTAGACGTCTAACAACTACGTAAGTGCTTTCAAAAGCTAGCATTTTTGAGGTAATTTGTCAGCAACCTGACGTTAACAAAGGTAATTTTCATTGGGTTATTTAGCTTCTTGTTTGGTTCTGACGACTCAGTTTCTAATAGTGAGCCAACTGTAAATGTAGATGGCTCACCAATGTGTTGCAGTGTTGATATCAATGGAAACCCATATGGAGTGACGTCCACAGACGATGGTATTGATCACAACTCGTGCTTTGATAATGATTTTTCTAGTTAGGATACCTTTGATGATTCAAGTTGTGGCGGGTTTGATGATTGGTAGGTGAAGCATAATCATAATTTATTTTTTATTTGTAAGATGACTTCAGTAATGCTTGAGTTATGGGACACCTAATGTGCGTCTAAATATGTGTAACAATGATGACAGATACAATTGAGTTTTTTAAACAAAAAAATAGCGCCTGAAGGCGCTATTTTTATGGGATTCTAAATTAGAACGGCATTTTGAAGCCTGGAGGCATTTGCATGCCGCCGGTGACTTCTGACATGCGCTTTTGCGTTTCTTCACCTACGCGACGAACTGCGTCGTTTACCGCAGCGGCTAGTAGGTCTTCGATCATGTCTTTGTCGTCTTCCATTAGGCTTTCGTCGATTTCTACGCGACGTACGTTGTGACTACCAAGCATAGTTACTTTAACTAAACCTGCGCCTGCTTCACCTGTTACTTCTAGGCTCTTGATCTCTTCTTGGGCTTTTTCCATGCGCTCTTGCATTTGCTGCGCCTGCTTCATGATGTTGCCCATTCCGCCTTTAAACATATTCTGCTCTCTTATACTTCAATTTGGTTTACTGTGATAAAAGATAAGGGCTAACGCCCTTAATTACAATGCCTGAACGCTATTTTCGTCAAGCATTGCGTCAAATTCTTGAACAAATGCGCTGACGAGTGGATCGTCTCGCATTGCCGCTTTAGCTTGGACAAGCCTATGCTCATCTAATTGTTGCTGTACCAAAAAAGGCGTGTTATTTACCGTGTCGATATAGTTAATCTCAAGCTCGATTGGCTGCTCGAGTAATGCGCTTAGGCTTTCTGTTAGTTTCTCTCTCAGCACTGCTGAGTCCAAGTGTTGTTGACTCGCATCTACTTGCAATTGTACCTGCGCACCTTGCTGCGTTATCACGCTGTGTAAAGCATACTGGCGAATTCGACCGCCTAATTGCATCTTTTCTATCATGTTTGCCCAATCGTCGCTCTGGTGGGCAAACTTAATGTCACTGATTGGACTAACAAAGTTTTCCGGTGCAGGGATCTCCACTTGAATACTTTGTTCGTTATCATCTTGTTTTACTGGTGATAACTGCTCTAGCAATTCTGGCGCTAAATTTTCCGTAATGGGTTTGTGGCGCTCTTGAAACGCTTCTTTCTTTTGCTTCTTTGGTGCTAAGCGAGGTGCAGCGGGCTGTGCCCGTTGCGGCTCAGGCTGATACTCAGGAGTGGTTACCGTCGTGGCTGGCGCTTGCTCTATTGGCATTGGCGCACTAGGCGCCTCAGACTTTTTTACCTCACCATTGGCTCCCACCAATCGACCCGCCCCAGAGATATTACGATTTTTTAAAATTCGTGCTATTGCTGCCTGGGCTTGGTTTTGCTGCTCAGTAACACTGGCCGTAGCAGCAGGTTCTGAAGCGCTTTGGTTTTGCACCTCAGGTTGAGACCAATCCTCTTGGTTTTGCGATGCCATTTGCGCGTATGCAGCATCTTCAACTGGCGCACTTTCATGATGATATGCAGGAACTTGTCCTTGGAACCCCTGCTCTACCGCCTGTGACATGATACTGTCGTATTGGTTGGCCATCTCCGCCTCAGATGGCACAGAGGCGACTGGTGCTTGGCTTTGCGCAGCAGGCGTTGGAAACACAGGCTCATAATGTGTTGTTTGTTGCGCGGCTGGCGTCGATGCTTCTGCTGCATATGTAGGTGTTGCTATCGGCTGCGCCTGAGGTGATGGTGCTACCGTTGCGTTATCTTCCGTTGGCTTTTTTAACAGCGCTCGTAAATCCCCTACTTTGCTTTGCTTTTCAGAAGTCTCTTGGCTCACAGGAGCTGTAGGCACTGCGCTATGACTTTCTTTTTCAAACGCCATTAATCGCAGCATAACCATCTCAAACCCAAGTTTAGGTTCGGGTGCCCACTTTAGGTCTTTTTTGCCATTTAAGAGGAGTTGATACAACAACTGGCCCTGTTGCGGTGCTAATTGCTCGGCAAATAGCTTGATATCGTTGTTATCAAAATTTGATAACCGCGCAGCACTAGGCACGAGCTGAGTGAGCTGAATAACATGCAATAACGCAATTAAATCGTCCAGCACACTGACAAAATTACCGTTTTGTAGTGCTATTTTTTCAATCGCATTGAGTAAGGCTTCACCATCGTGGCATAAAATTGCAGACAGCAAAATGACCGCATGAGCACTATCCATCAGTCCCAGCATAGATTGCACTGCAGGCACCGTTAGATTGCTATTTGTTTGTGCAATAGCCTGATCGGTCAAACTTAGTGCGTCACGCATACTACCATCAGCGGCTTTAGCTAACGTTTGTAGCGCTACCGGATCAAAGGCAACTTGCTCTAGCGGCAGGATTTTTTCTAGCTGTTCAACTATTTGCCCTTGTGTCATTGCGTTCAGATTGAACTGTAAACAACGAGACAAAATAGTCACAGGCAACTTTTGTGGATCGGTTGTGGCGAGCAAAAATTTTACGTGCTCTGGCGGCTCTTCTAAGGTTTTCAGGAGCGCATTAAAACTGTGCTTCGACAGCATGTGCACTTCATCGATGAGATAAACCTTGTAGCGACCACGGGTTGGTGCGTATTGTACGTTGTCTAAGATTTCTCGCGTGTCTTCAACTTTTGTGCGAGAAGCCGCATCAATTTCGATTAAATCGATAAACTTACCGGTTTCAATCTCAGCACAGGCACTACACTGACCACAAGGCGTTGAAGTAACGCCTTGTTCGCAGTTAAGGCTTTTAGCAAAGATCCTAGCAATGGTTGTTTTGCCCACACCACGTGTTCCAGTGAATAAATAGGCATGGTGTAAACGCTTTTCATTGAGTGCGTTGACCAGAGCTTGTTTAACATGCTCTTGTCCCATTAATTCATGGAAGTTTTGCGGACGCCATTTTCGCGCCAGAACCTGATAGCTCATGCTTATTCGCCTTCGAACTCTACAAGTGAAAGGATTCTGATCCCAAGATCGTTGATTTTCTTTTCACCACCAAGCTCAGGCAATGAAATAACAAACGCAGCATCAGTGGCTTCGCCGCCTAAGCGTTTAACCAGTTTTGCTGTTGCTTCAATAGTACCACCTGTTGCAAGTAAATCATCAACAAGTAGCACTTTATCACCTGCTTCAATCGCATCTGAGTGTAATTCAAGCGTATCTTCACCATATTCAAGCTGATAAGACTGGCTGATCACCTCACGCGGTAATTTACCCGGCTTTCTTACTGGAATAAAAGGAATACCTAACTCATACGCCAATGGTGCACCGAAGATAAAACCACGCGATTCAGTACCGATGATTTTAGTGAAGCCGCCATCTTTATAAGCCGCAACGAACGCATCAATTGTTGCCTTAAACGCAGCAGGATTTGCTAGAAGTGAAGTCACGTCACGGAACATGATCCCAGGTTTTGGGTAATTAGGAACCGTCGCGATACTATTTTTGATCAATGACATATTCTCTGTCGTCATAATTGCTTTGCTTTAAGTTTATTACAAAAGAGTGAGATTATAACAATTTTCTATCCGGTTGAAACCGACTGAGTGACTTTGTGTGTCAGGATGGAGGAAAAGCGAACAATTTAGTGAGTATTTTATATCGGTATACAATCGAAAAAGGCTGCGAAAAGCAGCCTCTAGGTAAATACGTTCAGCTTGACTTATGCAAGCGCTGTTGCCCAGCCTAGAATCGCGTTTAAACAACCAACTCCAGCAAACACAGCAACAAATGCAAGGAAATACTTTGCATTGAACGGATCTTTAAAGTCACCTTTAGACATAGATACTACCTTTAATTTTACAACTCGCGCCAACTGCATAGCAACAGAAAGCATTGACTAGCGCCCTAGTCCGAGTTTAAGCACGACAAAAACAGGCCGTATAATAGTCGATGTTGCCAATAGCTTAAAGGTTTTTTGTTTTGATAATGCCAAGATCCGCGAATTCAGCTAGCGTATGCTGCGCTCCTTGCTGCAGCTGCTCAACAGTAAACTGAGGCACTTGCTGCGCGATAACATCCACAATGTCAGTGAGTTGCATACCATCATTGGCTTCAATCACCGACAACATTAAGGCCGTCATCGGATTTAGTGCGACAAACTGAACATCGTCCTCTTCGTCTCTATACAATGCAAAGCTAAACGTTTGCCCTGCTGTTTTAGTTGGCCTAAAGGTTTCACTGATCTGATGAACCGGATATTGATAATGTGCAACTCTGGCTGTACTCGCCAAGCTAATCTCAACATCTGCAAGTGCTTGTACTCCAATCGAAAGCTCATTCTCTGCTTCAATTGTCGTTGCCACATCTAGCTCTAGCCATTCATAATGAGCAAGCTCTAACAAAAACTCAGGATCAGCTTCAGAGGGTTCGTGTTCTGTTTGTAAAAACTGTAAGAATTCTTTGCTAATCTCTAAAAAGTATGGCGAATGACAATTGTGCTTAACAAAAAATAGCCTAATTAACGCCAACCAATCTGCATTTTTATATAAGCTTTTAAGTACAGGAAACGCACTGCTAACGAAACCTTCGACATTATTAAAAAACAGCTCTTGATAGATTTTTAAGCGCCGAGCTTCTACTCCGTCAGGCGCTGGTTGGTTGTCTGGATCTCTGATATGCGCCATAAACAGCTGCTGAGTTTCTACAAAAGACATAGCTATACCTGCTCCAAGCGCTTGGCGTATTTGGCCTGTACTGCTGAAATTTGTCCCGCTTCTGCCAGTAATTCTGCCATGGGAGGAATATTAAAATCACGCTCTAGCAAAGTCGGAAATACACCATGCAGCTCATAGGCTTTATCTAACAAGTCCCATACTGGTGAAGATACCTCAGCGCCATGTGTATCAACGAGTAAGTCTTCGGCTTCCACATAATGGCCTGCGATATGGCCATATGCAATACGCTCGGTTGGCATAGCCGCTAAGAATTGTTCAGCATCGTAGCCATGGTTAATAGAGTTGACATAGATGTTGTTAACATCGAGTAGCAAATCGCAATCGGCCTCGGCTAAAACCCCAAGGGTAAATTCCAACTCCGACATTTCTTGTCCAGGAGCGGCATAGTAAGACACATTTTCTACTGCAATCCGGCGTTCTAGATGCTCTTGGACTGCTCGGATCCGCATAGCGGTATGGTGGATTGCTTCTTCAGTAAAAGGGATTGGCATCAGATCGTACATATGACCCTCTCCCGAACAATAACTCAGATGTTCACTATAGGTAGCGATATTATGTTGTTTAAAAAATGTTTTGAGTTGTGATAAAAATTCGCGATCAAGCGGTGCAGGAGAACCTAGCGATAACGATAAGCCATGACAGATAAAGGTATGTTGTTGCGTCAATGATTGAAATTGCTTTGCAAGCTTACCGCCAAATTTTAGCCAGTTTTCTGGTGCAACCTCATAAAAGTCTACTTGCTTTGGCGACGTATCGAGCACGTCATCGACCATTTCACGGCGCAAACCGAGTCCTAAGTTGCCTAACTGCACTGTCATACTTCTCTCACTTTAGACATTATTTTAAAGATTCCGAAGCTCGCATCACCGAGGCTTTGCTGTATGCATGGCTGCGCTTTGGAATTACCCAATAGCGATACTGTTACCTTAACATAACCAGCTGCGCTATTGGGTCGAACACAATGGTGTTTCTATTTAGTGGTTACCACCACATTTGCCTTCGCCACACTTACCTTCTTTTTTACCTTTTGCATCACCACCGCACTTGCCTTCGCCGCACTTACCTTCTTTTTTACCTTTTGCATGGCCACCACATTTGCCTTCGCCGCACTTACCCTCTTTTTTACCTTTGGCATGGCCACCACATTTGCCTTCGCCGTACTTACCTTCTTTTTTGCCTTTGGCGTCACCACCACATTTACCTTCGCCGCATTTGCCTTCTTTTTTGCCTTTGGCATCGCCACCACATTTACCTTCGCCGCACTTACCTTCTTTTTTGCCTTTGGCGTCGCCACCACATTTGCCTTCGCCGCACTTACCTTCTTTTTTGCCTTTGGCGTCGCCACCACATTTACCTTCGCCGCATTTGCCTTCCTTTTTGCCTTTGGCGTCGCCACCACATTTACCTTCGCCGCATTTTCCTTCTCCAGCGTCTAGTTGATAACCAGCGGTCATTGTTTCAAAACTAAATGGATTCGCATTTGCGTCTGTCGCGGTTAACCCCGCGGTACCCGCAACAACAGCGCTTAAAGTAAGGGCAATAGAGTTCTTTTTAACGGTATTCATAATGTTTGCTCTCTCAGAAATAGTAGATTCAATTAGTAGACCCAAACGTCTAAATATTTATTTCGCTAAACGTTTAAAAATTTTAGTTGCATTCGCTAAGTTGTGGTTTACATCCAGTTATAGTTCATCTGTTGTCTTTTTGCTATTTGTGGATAACTAAGGGCTGTTGATGACTTGCAGCAAACAATTAGCTAAAATGTCGCGCTTTTCGATGAGCCATTAGTGACTCATTTTATTTTTGTTGTATCTGAAGGTTAACACATGAAGCTTGTTCTGGCGCCGATGGAAGGTGTAGTTGATTTTAAAATGCGCGAATTGCTCACAGATCTCGGCGGCTTTGATCTTTGTGTGACTGAGTTTATTCGCGTCGTTGATCTCACCTTTCCACGCAGAGTATTCACTAGATACTGTCCTGAACTATTAAATGGTGGTTATACCAGAGCCGGAACACCGGTACGAGTCCAGCTTCTAGGTCAGGTTCCCCATGCGCTTGCAGCGAATGCACGAAAGGCCGTAAAGCTTGGCTCTCATGGTGTCGATTTGAACTTTGGTTGTCCTGCGAAAACCGTGAATAAAAGCCGTGGCGGCGCGGTTTTACTGAAAGAGCCTGAGCAAATCTATCAAATCATTAAAGCAGTTAGAGATGCGGTACCAGAAGAACATCAAGTAAGCGCCAAAATACGCCTTGGCTTTGATGATGATGCCAATAGCACTGAAATTGTCGATGCGGTCCAACAAGGTGGTGCGTCGAGTTTGGCTATACATGCTCGCACCAAGCGAGATGGCTACAAACCGCCAGCCTACTGGGAAAAGATCCCCCCTTTATTATCAAGGTTAACCATTCCTGTCGTTGCTAACGGTGAAATTTGGCAAGTTGAAGATGCACTACTCTGCCAAACACGTAGCCAATGCCAAGATTTGATGCTTGGTCGCGGTGCACTAGCCACCCCAGATCTGGCAGCAAAAATCAAAGCGCATGTTAACGGAACTCATTATACTTCGCTCACATGGGAAAACGTGGTCTACCATATCCTCCACTCTTCCATGCATCAAGATGAGAATATGAGTGAAAAGTACTTTTCGGCTAGAACAAAACAGTGGTTAAGTTATTTGAAACGTCAGTATAGCGGCGCACATGTTCTTTTTGATGAAATCAAAACACTCAAAAGCAAAGATGACGTCATGAAGGTGTTGCAGAAATACGCAATGTCTCCAGACCTTGATTCAAATCATAACAGTGAAGTTTGACTGAAATGATAATGGGGCGTCGGATAGGAGAGCGCCCATGAATGAAAACACACATAACTACGAGCAAAGCTTACAAGCTGAACTCGCTACACTTAGAAGCGACTTTTTAGGAGAGCTAAAAGCTTCACCCAATGAGTTTACTCATAACCTTGCCAATACCTTAGAGCTCAACCCACCCAATAAATGGCTTGATATTGTAATGGAAAAAATAAATCCCGAGCAGTTTCCGCTCTATGATAGGTTGATGAAAGTCGAAGCGGCATTATGCCAAATGGAGATCGGTCAGTTTGGTTATTGCTGTGATTGCGAGCAGACAATAGAACTTGAGTTGCTAGAACAAGATCCAGCAACCCAACGCTGTCGCAGTTGTAAGACTAAGGCTTTAAAAAATGGGGATATGCAGCAAAAATAGTCGCCGGAAAATAGACTATATTAGCAATCAATTGTTGTGCTTGTTGTTCATTCAGCGCTAGTTTTGAGTTGAGCGCAACAAATGCTTGCTTTTGTGACCACCCTTGATAATGAATTCCCAAATCCACTGCCATTAAGGTCACGATTAGCGCTTTATGCTGCTCTATTGCCTTTGTACACTTTGCTACTGTCGAAGGCACATTAATAAATCCATCACGCCAGTTGAGCCCACTAATTCTTTGGCAATTAGCTGGCAATAACTCTAGTATATAAGGCTGTTGAATATTAGGCGTTGTATTGAGCACAATTGACTTACTATTTTTCTCATCAATTTTTGATAACATTGCCAAAACTTTATTAGGCGATTCTTGAATAGCTCCGTAAAAATTTAGTTTTGATTGGTACCACTCTTTCCCATTAGGTAACTGATGCAGCCCAAGCATCGCCCTTGATTTATAATCATTTAAATAAGTCAGTAGCGTTGAACGTGATGGTGCGTCAATATTTGAATCTTCAAGTTGCTTTATTATGGCTTCCCGCTCAAACCGATTTAGGCGAATATTACTTTCATCGGCCTCTTTTAGTTTTGTTATTACAAATTTAAGCCACAGATCAAGTTCCTCAACACTCACCCTACCTTCTACGTTTTTAAGTACAGGGATATGACTAGGCCAAGGTAAGTAACGCTCTGGATATCGCTCTTGAATTCTTAAGTAGTCAAGCTCCTTATGCGCCATAACATCTGGTTCATTCAAACTACTTGATAATAAAGCGTGCCGTAACTGTAAATAGCCCTCTGTGAACGGTAAAACAGTAATATCATCCGTAGATGAATGACTTAAACTACTGTTAAGAGAAATTAAAGAAGTTCTAAGTTCCTGATAACTTACGACTGGCTTGTGCTCACTACAAGCGGATAGGAATATAAATGCGACCAAAGTAAGGCTGAACAATAAATGCTTTTTCATAATTTCACATTAAAACTTGAAATCAAAAAAGCCCCTTTCGGGGCTTTTTAATTAGAGGCTAACGCCCCTACGTTGTGCTTTTTCTTTGATAAAGCTCGACCAGCTAATTGCAAATCTTCGAGTGCTAGGATCTTCCTTCGCCTTCAAAATTGCTGCATAAGCTTGTTTAAACTTATCTTGATAGTAGTAAGCTTCCGCAAGATCAGCATATGTACTGCCTTTCTTTTTGGTACCAAGCTCTAACGCTTTATTTAGTCTAACTACTGCTGCACTGTACTGCAGATTTTGCAGTAAAAGGCCACCTGCTCTTCCATAAAGTTCTGCGTCATCGTCAAATTTAGCAGCTTCTTCATAGTATTTAGCAGCATCACTGATGTGTTTAGCTTGGTGGTAATAACTTGCAAGCGCTGTCACGTTTTGCTTTGTACGTTCGATTTTGCCATCTTTCATAGCCTTTTCGAACGTTTGAGCTGCACGCCAAGGATCTTCTGTCAAAGAATATAAGCTTCCAAGAATCTTATAGTCATTCTCTTTTTCAAAGTAACCTTTGCTATACGCCACCTTCATTACAGTCATACCTTTACTGTAATCTTCGGTTTGCAAATAAAAGCCACCTAGTTGTGTCCAAGCTTTCGGGTCTTCAGGGAAAACACGTACTAACTCTTCACCAACCTCTACAGCCTTTTTGAATTGCTTCAATTCAAAGTAAGCTGCAACTTTCATCAGATAATATTGTTTATTTGGCTCTTCTACACCTGCGATAGCTTTATCAGCTGGAGCAATAACATTAGTATATTGCTTTAACTCATAATAAGCTTGCGCGATACGACCGTGTACTTTAGGGTCATTTTCACCCGTAAAGTCCATCCACGCTTCATAGGCTTTGATACCTTCTGAATACTTTTCAGTACCTAACAGAAGGTCACCAAGCAACTTCATTAGATCGCCTTGATCTTTAAAGTTAAGCGCATCAGGAGCAATAGCTAAACGCGAATACTTAATCGCTTCGCCGTAGTTTTCCTTTTGAGCATAAAGCTGACCTAGGTAACGGTTAACCGTTGCTTTATCGAAATCATCTGAAGGGTCAAGCTCGCGAAGCATTGCAATCGCTTCATCGACTTTTTCTTCGTTATATAATTCGAACGCTTTGGCAACTTTTTTACCGACTCGCTCACCCATGATCTTAGTTTTTGCCGCTTTACGCTTCTCTATTTCTTCATAGTTAGGCGCAGCAGAAACTGACTCTGAGTAAATGCCACCAGTCAATGCAATTAGAAGAGCAAGAGCTGTAAATTTGGGTAAACTTTTCATGCCTGCCTCCTTAATTACCTTGGTTTAGTGTGAAATCAAGCTGGACTGTAATGCCAGGTTGCTTCTGTGGTTTACCATCAACAACTTTAGGACGATATTTCCACTTACGAAGTGCACGCTTCGCTTCACGGTCAAAGATACGCTTTGGTTCGGCATCGATAATTTCAACATCTTCGACTCCACCTAGCTCATTGATTGTGAAAGATAAACGTACCCAACCTTCTTTGCCATCACGAGCGGCTTGAGGTGGATATTTTGGCTCAATTCGAACGATAGGTGTCGCATCACCATCACGGCCAAACTCGCCAGGTCCAGATAAACCACCTGCAGTACCACCTAGGTCAATGCTAGGCATGTTAAAGCCGATGTTACCCGCAGAAGGATCAGCCGTATCTGGCTGAGGCGGCTGCGGTTTTGGCGGCTGCTTAGGTGGTGGCGGCGGCGGAGGCGGGACACGCTTCCGCTGCTGCACCTTTGATTCAGGCGGATTCGACATAATCTCGACTACGATTTGTTCCTTTTGTACATCTGCCCTATCTGCTCCTCCGGAGATAAGATATGACATGAAAAAGAACAAGCCGAGAGTTACTGCCCCACCTGCTAGAAGTGAAAACAGAAGTCGAATCATTACTGATCTCCAGCTATTGAAATCTTCAGATTGTCGCCAGTCGCTTTAATTTGGTCCATAACCTGAACAACTACGCCGTGTTTCGCGCCTTTATCGGCTTGAATAATAATCACGTCAGTAGGTTGTTCAGCCATCAGACTTTCAAGGTTTGCACTTACACGTTCAACATCAACTTGACGCTTGTCCATCCAAATCTCACCGTTTTCACGGATTGCGATAAAGATGTTCGCATTCTTAGTCTTTTGTGCTTGTGCCGCTTTTGGCTTGTTAACTTCAATACCAGCTTCTTTAACAAAAGAAGTGGTTACAATGAAGAAGATAAGCATGATGAATACGATGTCTAGCATCGGCGTCATATCTACTGCTGCATCTTCCTCTTCACGAAAACGTTGTTTACGTGCCATAGTTCAATCTCTCTCTAGTGATGAGGCAAGCTATCAACTAGCTTTTCTTTAGCCATTTTTGCACGTGCTTCTAAACGCGTACTAAAGAAAACACCTGATAGTGCCGCAACCATTCCAGCCATTGTTGGTACCGTAGCCATTGAAATGCCTGAAGCCATTAATCGTGCGTTACCCGTACCTTGAGTAGCCATCGTTTCGAATACTGTGATCATACCTGTCACTGTACCTAAAAGACCGATTAATGGACACATTGCAACCAATGTTTTGATAATCAACATGCGCTCATCTAATTTTTCAGACGCTTCAGAAATCCAAGCATCGCGGATTCTGTGTGCGTACCAAGACGTAGTATCTTGGCGGGCGTCCCACTTAGCGACGATTTCCTTTTGCATTTTAGGAAATTCGCCGAGTAGGAACCAATAGCGCTCAATCATTAAAACCCACATTAGAAAGAGTGCTATCGCGACCACGTATAATACATCGCCGCCTGTAGCAACAAAATCCCTGATAGATTCCCATATCTCCATCAGGACTAACATTAGGCTTTCTCCTTCTCCGCGTGAGTAGCAACAATACCTGCGCTTTGCTCATCTAGGATATGTAGAACCGCTTTACTACGACCGTGTACAACAGCGTGAAGTAGAATTAGAGGTAGAGCCGCAATAAGACCTAGTGCTGTAGTTACTAGCGCTAGAGAGATGTTCCCTGCCATGATTTTCGGATCACCAGTACCATGTAGTGTGATTGATTCGAATGTCATGATCATACCAACAACCGTACCTAGTAGACCTAGTAGTGGCGCGATAGCCGCTAGGATCTTGATGATGTTTACGCCCATCTCGATACGCGGAGTTTCACGTAGGATAGCTTCATCAAGCTTAAGCTCTAGGTTTTCAACGTCTTGATCTTTGTTATCATGATAAACTTTCAAGATACGACCAAGTGGGTTGTTTGTGTTAGGGTTATTCGCGTTTTTGATTTGCGCTTTGATTTTACCGCTAACAATGAATAGGTCTAGCATACGAACGATTGCAATCAATGCACCTAAAATAAGTAGTGCTGTAATGATGTAACCAACCGTATCACCTTGGTGCCAGCGCTCTTCCATCGTTGCACGTTGAGTATTAAGTCGTAGTAATGAACCACGAGTTGGGTCAACTGCAAACTTAACGTACTGATTAGCAGGTGCTGCGATTAGACGCTCAACACCACCTAATTCGCCACTTGGTTGCTTACCAAGAGGAACAATTTGCTTGTTCTCAGCATCGTAAATAACGTAGCCGTCTTTAGTAACTAGGTTGAAGTTACCAACACGCGTTACTTCTTTAACGTTAATGTCACCATTTAGCTCAGCAACTTCAGCTTCAAACTTAGTTACTTTCGCAGACTCAGTCATTTCAGTTTGGAAAGCAATCCAAAGATCTTCAAGTTCACGAGTAGTTGGCAGCTCTTTCGCTTCGGCTAGTGAACGAAGAACCTCTGCACGTCCTGGTTTTTCAGCACTTACTAGTGAAGCTTCAATTGAACCGATAGCGTCAGCAGCTGAACGACGTACAACACCGAACATTTCACCAAGTGTACCTTTGGCATTTTCAAGCTCAACTTCTTTTTCAGCAAGCGTCACTTCGTTCTGTTTGAATTGTTCATTTAAACGCTCACCACGTGCTTTCTCAGCAGCTAATTCACGCTTCGCTTTGTTCAATAATGCTTGTTTGTCAGCACGATCGTTTAAAAACTCTTGCTCACGTTGTTTGTTGATTTTGCCTTCAGAGATACGGTTTTGTTTAACCTGCTCTAGAATTTTGTCTAAGGCTTCAGTGTTTGCGTGTGCGTTTAGCGCGGCACCAGCAGAAACTGTTAACGCTGCAGCAACTGCAAAACCTTTAAATAGTTTCTTCATCATTAATTACTCCGCGCCAAAGATAGGTAGGTTTACAAGTTCAGGAGCCGCTTGCTTACGTGCAATACGGATCATGCTCTTAACTGGCTTAAGATATTCTTCGCCAAGTTGATCCCACTGCTTAGTGTTGTTGTTCCAAACCCAAGCATGTTTTTGGTCGAAAGACTGAGCTACGTATGCGATACGACCTAGACGTGCGAAGTCAACATTGATGTTTTTGCCGTTTTGTTCGAGAGAACCTTGGCTCGCAACCATTGTTGCACTGTAGTCAGTTTCAATGGTGTAAGCTTCAAGCACTTGACGGAACTTCTCAGATGTTGTTACAGACGAGTTAGTCATGATGCTGCGAAGTCTCTCAACACGCTCTAGACGTGTTTCTTGATTAAACGGAACGTCCGCTTTGATGAATTGCTCAAGCGTATCGATCATGCGATACATCAAAGGCACAACGTCCTGTTTTGTCTTGTCAATAGTACCAATTTGACGCTCAAGAGACTCAATACCTGCATTTTGATCTGCTACAAGACGTGCAACGTGATCGTTATACACTTTAAGCAGTTCTGCTTCTTCAACCAGACCACGGTATTCCGCGATCATTTCTTGAGACTGACCGTAAAGGTTATCAATCTTTTCTTGAGACTTTTTAGCAGCCGTTTGAGTTTGTTGACCTACTTTTTGTATGTCATTCAAAGGATCTGCAATCACATTGCTGCTTGCAAAAGCTGTCGCGCCTAAAAGCGCCGTAGCTACAAGGCTCTTTCTGATTTTAACAGACATAGTTCCCAACCAATTAAGTAATGTTACTTTTATAATTTTCGCGCTCTCACCAACGTGAGAGCAACCCTGATATCATTTGACAGATATCAACTGTCCAATAATGCTAAATGCAACACGATGTGTCAACTTCACTGTGAAAACATTTTTTGTCAATAAATAAGTAATAATTATATACAAAACAAAAAATTAACATCAAAAACACAGCAAAAGATACACATCCTTTGTAAAACCAACCTTTTGCATACGCTGTTTACAATGTTTTACATCAGATTTATTCCAATAAATTGAATAGATATTCCAAATAGAAATTGTGAATAACCTATCAAAACAGCAATATAAGCTAGATTTTTCATTGCACAGAACGCAAATTATTTCATCTTCTGCGAACTAACGCAAAATTTGTTTATCTATCCCAAATCGCTTGATCTATTTTTTCCTGCAGAATTTGAACGAATTCAGCGACGTGTAGACCATCCATTAAGGCATGATGGACTTCAATACAAAATGGCATCGTACCATCTGCTTTATTGTATTTTCCGAACACAAATTTTGGGATGCCAAAGTCATCTCTACTGTGTCTCGCATGACCAAAACTGGAAAAAGATAACCATGGAAGTATAGATACATGAACGCAATTTGGCACCTGACTTTCCATTAAAAATTGCTCACTGACAAGCGGCCCATTTAGTTGCTCAGTTTTGCTATGAATATTGGCGCTAATAAAGCGGTTGAAATCACTTTCAGGTGCAAGCCTTACAAATCTGAAGGTTTCATCCCCTCGCAGAAAAACACTGCTAATTTCTACAGCATCATATTCAACCACCTCTCCTGCCTCTATACGGTAACGAATGGGGGTATAGCTTTGTAATGCCAGTTGTAGTGCGTATAGGCAACTAAGAGAAAACGGAACGGCATTACGTTTACTCATTTCGTAAACTCTTTCCATTTGTAAGCTGACAGTAACGGTGAAGTAAGGTTGGGCAAAATCATTGAAGAACGAAAAGTGTTCTTGGCGAGGCCAAGTATCAAGAGATATTTTCTTTTTCATACAAAAAAAGGGGCGCATGCCCCTCTCTGGTAATTAAACGGCGATGTTATTATAGACCGTTTTCAATAATCTCTTGAGCTAATTTATCAGCAATGATATGTGTTGAAACTTTCTCATCTTCAGAACGCTTAAAGATTTCGGTTAGCGTGTCATAGATACCTTCAACGTGTTTAGTCGCTGCTGCCTCATCATAACCTTCAGGTTTTGTTTCATAGTAAACATTGATGATTCCACCAGCATTAATCACATAGTCTGGTGCATATAAAATGCCTTTTTCACGAATGATCTCACCATGACGCGACTCTGCAAGCTGGTTGTTTGCACACCCTGCAATAATCGTAGCTTTGATTCGTGGAATAGTGTCGTCATTTACCGTCGCACCTAGTGCACACGGCGCATACACATCAACATCTAAATCATAGATTTCGTCAATACCAACAGCAGTAGCATTGAAATCATTGACCACTCTTTGTACTGACTCTTCGTTGATATCAGTAACAAATAGCTCTGCACCCGCTTCATGGAGGTGCTTACATAACGTGTAGGCAACTGCACCCAGCCCCTGCACGGCAACTTTGATACCAGCCAAGTCCTGATGACCATACTTGTGTTGGTAAGCTGCTTTAATTCCAAGGAATGTGCCTAACGCAGTAAATGGAGAAGGGTTACCGCTTTTACCTTCAAGACCCATTACGTAGTTTGTTTCTTTATGCATTACCATTACATCACCGGTTGTGATGTTTACATCTTCAGCTGAGTAGTAACTGCCACCTAGACGGTCTAGGTGCTTACCAAACGCTCTGAATAGCGCTTCTGACTTGATAGTCTTAGCATCGCCAATAATGACAGATTTGCCACCACCAAATGGTAAACGTGCAACCGCATTCTTATATGTCATCCCTTTAGACAAGCGCAGTACATCATATACCGCATCTTCATCAGAGGCATAATTCCATAGGCGACAACCACCTACCGCAGGACCTAGTTTAGTGTTATGTACCGCGATAATCGCTTTTAGACCTGATGCTTCGTCTGAACAGAATACGACTTGCTCATGGTTATCAAATTCAACTTGGTTAAATACAGCCACTTTCTTCTTCTCCAAAAATTATCTATCCCATACGGGTAAGCTCTTAAGTGTGACTTTGCGTTCAATACCACACTAAGGGCAAATAGCGCTGAAATTGGCAAGACTCTATCACTAACTCTAGCACCATTCCACAAATTGAGATGATATAAACCCAATTCAAAGTAAATACAAATATTTAATTCAAAAGTAAAACAGATAAAGGAAAAACTAACCAAGAATAAAAATATTAAAGGAATTTTAATTTAACTTATTGAGCTTTTCTGAAGTTACTGTTTACGTAAACGGAAGGTAAATAGTCGTTGTAAACATATCCATACAAGAAAGGAGGCAAATAGCCTCCTAAATAATACTTCGGTTCTTCAATTTTACACTGAAGCCGAATGTTTGAAGTGGAAAGTACCTATTATACTCTCCATCAATGTATAGCTGATTAACTAAGTTTGCTATCTAACTCTTCAATTCGTGCTTTCCAAATTGCTGGGCCTTGGGTATGCGCATTCTCACCATTGCTATCAACGGCAACCGTCACCGGCATGTCTTCTACTTCAAATTCATAAATAGCTTCCATACCTAAGTCTTCAAACGCCACAACACGTGATTTCTTAATTGCCTTAGCCACTAAGTACGCTGCGCCACCTACAGCCATAAGATACACGGCTTTATTTTGTTTGATTGACTCAACAGTTGCAGGTCCGCGCTCGGCTTTACCGATCATGCCGATAAGACCCGTTTTCTCTAACATCAGATCAGTAAACTTATCCATACGTGTAGATGTGGTAGGACCTGCAGGACCCACGACTTCGTCCCCCACAGCATCCACTGGACCCACGTAATAGATGAACTTATTAGTGAAATCGACACCTTCTGGCAAGCCTTGACCAGAATTCATCATTTCTTGCAGACGTTTATGCGCTGCATCTCGACCAGTTAAGATCTTGCCTGAAAGCAACACGGTTTCACCCATTTTCCATTCTTGGATATCTGCTTTGGTCAAAGTATCTAGATTGACACGACGCGTATCTTCACCCACTTCCCAAGTCACTTCTGGCCAATCTTCGAGCTTTGGTGCTTTTAGATCTGCAGGACCTGAACCATCTAGTGTGAAATGTACGTGGCGTGTAGCGGCACAGTTAGGGATCATAACAACTGGCTTAGACGCTGCGTGTGTTGGTGCTGTTTTGATTTTTACATCAACAACGGTTGTTAAACCACCAAGGCCTTGTGCCCCAATACCAAGTTTGTTTGCACGTTCAAAAATTTCTAGACGCAGTTTTTCTTCTGCGGTTTCGGCACCACGTTCCATCAGTTCATGGATATCAACCGGATCCATTAAAGACTCTTTTGCCAATACAGCCGCTTTTTCTGCTGTACCACCGATACCTATACCTAGCATGCCCGGAGGACACCAACCAGCGCCCATTGCAGGTAATGTTTTTTCTACCCATTCTGCAACATCATCTGATGGGTTTAGCATCACCATTTTGGTTTTGTTTTCAGAGCCGCCACCCTTCGCTGCAATCATCACTTCAACTTCAGCACCAGGTACTAAGTCAATGTGTACTACCGAAGGCGTATTGTCTTTGGTGTTTTTACGGCTACCAGCCGGATCGGCAACGATTGATGCACGTAGCGGGTTATCTGGGTTCATATAGGCACGACGAGTTCCCTCATCTACCATTTGTTGTACCGTCAAGTCAGTTTTATCCCACTTAACGTCCATACCGACTTTAACAAAGCAGGTGACGATCCCTGTGTCTTGACACAGCGGACGCTTACCTTCTGCTGACATGCGTGAGTTAATTAAGATCTGTGCAATTGCATCTTTCGCAGCCTTACTTTCTTCTTTTTCGTAGGCCTTTTCTAATGCTTGGACAAAATCAAGTGGGTGGTAAAATGAGATATATTGAAGCGCATCTTCAATGCTATCAATAAAGTCTTGCTGACGGATTGTACTCATGACGGTTCCTCAATTTTCGACGGTATTTTTTGGTATTGAAACTTTCGCTGGCAATTGTTGTTATTCAGCGTCAGAAAATCAATTTCAATACCTTAAACTATGGAATAGCAGGTAACTATGATAACCTCCCCGCCCGTTTGGGGCTAGCTTTGCAGGTCAAGTAAATGATAAACGAGCGAATAAACTGTACAAAATTAGACATTAGGCATAATGCAATAGAATTATTTGAACACTTTGCAAACGAATCTCAGGCTATCCTGTTAGATTCCAGCGATTCTGATCACATCAATAGCCGCTACGATATCATTGCGATTGCACCAATTAATTTACTTGAGGCTAAAGATGGAAATGTATTTTTAGACGGCGAACTGCAGAGTAATTCTATTTTCACAGTGATGAAAGATAAGCTTGCCCAGTTTAGAAATTGCAGTGCTCCCCATGATTTACCTTTTAATGGCGGTTGGCTTGGTTATTTTGGCTATGATCTCGGTCGTTATATTGAACACATACCACACTATGCAGAACATGATATTAAGCTCCCTGATGTCTGTGTTGGCTTGTATCCAGACGCGTTAATTTATGACAAAGTACTCAAAGCTTGGTTTTATGTGTCGCAACCTGACACACAAAGGCTAGAGATGTATTTGCGGCTGCTCGAGGACGCCTCAATTTTTGAGCCATTTAGACTGACGTCACAGTGGCAGTCAAACATGACTAGAACACAATACGAGCAAAATTTTGAGCGCATTCAATCTTATTTACTAAGTGGTGACTGTTATCAAATAAACCTAGCACAACGATTTAGTGCTGGCTTTTGTGGCGCGCCGTGGTTAGCATATAAAAAGCTTCGAAATCACAACCAAGCGCCTTTCTCAGCATTTTTTAACTTAGGCAATAGTGCTATTGTTTCTGTGTCGCCGGAACGCTTCATCCAAGTCAAAAACAACATTGTAGAAACTAAGCCGATTAAAGGCACCCTGCCAAGGTTACCAAATTATGACGCCGATATAGCGCAAGCTGAAAAACTGAGAAACAGCAGCAAAGACCGAGCCGAGAATGTCATGATAGTAGACCTTCTACGTAATGACTTGGGTAAGGTGGCAGAACCGGGTTCTGTTGCGGTTCCATCACTCTTCGCAATCGAGAGCTTTCCTGCGGTTCACCATCTAGTGAGCACGGTAACGTCTAAGCTGTCGCAGGGTAAATGTGCTGTTGATCAACTCGAAGCCGCCTTCCCCGGTGGCTCCATAACAGGTGCACCTAAGATCCGCGCCATGGAGATCATCGAAGAGCTAGAACCGCACAGACGCAGCGTTTACTGCGGCTCAATCGGTTACCTCAGCGCCTGTGGTAACATGGATACCTCTATCACTATCAGAACGCTGGTTTGTCATCAAAATAAGATACATTGCTGGGCAGGTGGTGGTATAGTCAAAGACTCTCAAGTACAGTTAGAATTTGAAGAGACTTACCACAAAGTGAATAAAATCCTCCCGGTATTAAATGAAGATTGATCAGGTTATATCGCAATTTATGTTGGCGCCCATCATGGCGCAAACATCAACCACACTGCATACTCTAAAGCAAAGTGCGGTGCTTATTCCTATTGTTGATGTAAACACTCGAGCCCACCTGTTGTTTTGCAAACGCAGCAGCGAATTACCGAGCCACCCGAGTCAAATTTGCTTTCCGGGCGGCAAAGTCGAACAACAAGATAGCAATATCATCAACACAGCACTGCGCGAAACCGAAGAAGAGATAGGTCTGACAATCTCTGAGTCTCAAGTACTGGGCATATTGCCGTTTATGCAAACGCTCACTGGCTACCAAATCACCCCCGTTGTTGCTTCTGTACAACAAGATGCGACTTGGGCGAATAAAAGCGACGAAGTGCAACAAACCTTTACAGTGCCATTAAACCAATTAAGCACGGCCAAGAATTGGCGAACCTTCCATTTTACCAATAAAGGCAAACCAGTTTCACTCGACGGATTTATGACACCGCACGGCTTACTGTGGGGCGCAACGGCAAAAATCGTCAAACAGTTCACCGCCCTATTTTAGCCCTTAACTGGTAAGACCTTTTTTAAAATCCACCTCCACCTTGCAGATTAGAGACCTTTCTATCATGCTTACTGCAAAACTGGCATATACTTTTGCCGATTATGGGTTACTTCCCTAAGTAGACACGTTATGATGGCGTCCGTTTTAAAGGCAATGTGAGTAAAATTTATGATCAGTGCATTCGATATGTTTAGTATCGGTATTGGCCCTTCTTCCTCTCATACAGTGGGACCAATGCGTGCTTCTAGGTTATTCGTACAAGACCTTCAGGCACAAGGCATCGTTGATGATATCACTTCGGTGAAAGTGGAACTGTTCGGTTCTTTAGGCCAAACAGGTATTGGCCACGGCTCTGGCAAAGCTGTTATTTTGGGACTTGCGGGTTACGACCCTGAGACCATAGATGCAGATCTAGTACCAGAGATCTTAGAAACCATAGAAAATGAACAGGTTATCTATCTCGACAAGCAACATAAAGTAAAATTTCCTAAGCAAGGCGCGATTGTTTTTCACCGTCGTAAAACGCTGCCTAAGCACTCCAATGCAATGGAAATTAAAGCATATAAAGGCGAAGAGCTTGCTCATAGCCAAATTTACTATTCGATTGGTGGTGGCTTTATCGTTACCGATCAGAATTTTGAGGCTGAAAAGCAAGCGGCGCTAGATATCAGAACAGAAAACCCGGCACCTTACCCATTCAATTCAGCCGCCGAGCTACTAGAAATGTGTAAAGAGTCAGGGCTCAGTGTGTCTTCGTTAATGATGGCCAACGAGAAAACTCTACGTAAAGAATCTGAAATCAAAGAAACGCTATTCCACATCTGGCAGGTAATGAAAGCTTGTATTGAACGTGGTATGAAAACCGAAGGTATTTTACCGGGCGGTTTAAAGGTTCGTCGTCGTGCACCTAGCCTGTATTTAAAACTCAGTGTAGAAACGCACCAAGATCCACTGCGCGCAATGGATTGGGTGGATTTGTTTGCACTTGCAGTCAATGAAGAAAATGCAGCGGGCGGCCGCGTAGTGACCGCACCAACCAATGGTGCAGCCGGTATTCTTCCAGCGGTGTTAATGTACTATCACACTTTTATCAAAGAAGTGGATATAGAGATTGCCACACGCTACCTACTTACCGCAGCCGCAATTGGGATCTTATATAAAAAGAATGCCTCAATTTCTGGCGCTGAAGTTGGATGCCAAGGTGAAGTAGGTGTTGCGTGCTCAATGGCTGCTGGCGCTCTAACCGAAATAATGGGTGGTAACGTCATACACGTCGAGAATGCCGCCGAGATTGGTATGGAGCATAATCTGGGTCTAACCTGCGACCCTGTCGGTGGGCTTGTGCAAGTTCCATGTATTGAGCGTAATGCGATGGGTTCTATTAAAGCCATTAATGCATCTCGTCTTGCTTTACGCGGTACGGGCGATCAAAAAGTGTCACTAGATAAAGTGATTAAAACGATGCTTGATACCGGTAACGACATGAAAACCAAGTACAAAGAAACCGCACGCGGTGGATTGGCAGTAAATATTATTGAGTGCTAACTGACAATTGTCAGTTCACTTTATAGATGACTTAATGGCATCATGATGACAAATCATGGTGCCATTTTTTATGGTGCATACAGATTAACTTACTGATTTTATTTTACTTTTTATAAGCATGAATATTTAACTTTAGACCAGAGTAAGAAGTTAACATAGCGCATTGTGGTCAAAACCTTTATGTAGCCACTGCCTGTTACAACAATAGAGTTTTAACAGTGATAGCACTTAATCACCTTGCTAACGCAAAAGTATCTATTGTCATTTAGTAAAGGCAATATGTAGTTACCATGGAATAATTTCCACAAGATCCATGATAAATAAGCATTATCAGAAATTCAGGCTATTTACATCCATGCGTTAATAGATGGATAAAATACGACTAAGCTAAATATCAGCATCAATTATCAACAAAAAAGGAGTAAATTGATTATGTCCGGCACTACGATGGTTTTTTTAATTGTACTTATTAGCGTTGGTGGAGGCATACTTAGCGAAATGTATAAACGCCGTTTAGAATACAAAAAATTAGATTCGCAAAGCCAAAAAGAACGAGACCAGTTGCACGCAGAGCTTAATGCTTTGAAATCAAGAGTTGCCATTCTTGAGCAGATTGTGACCGACGAAGGTTATCAAGTTAAAAAGGATATCAACAATCTATAATAGCTTCCCGCCAATGATTACAAGCAAACAGGTTAAATACTCCTCTAACCTGTTTGTTTTTTCAGCTTTCTTAGCTACCATTTACATTCGTTTTCAATGCCATTAACTACTTGAAAGTATTAATAAAAAATAATTCTTATTCACATCGTTATTACAAACAAATAAATTATAAAATTGCTAACATAAATTTACTTGAGTACATTTGTTGCCGTAAAGAGTACAAAGGTAAATAACATGAATAACAATAAATTTAAATACACGGCGCTATCGACAGCGATAGTTTTAGCCCTATCAGCCTGTGGTGGCAGTGATAAAGATAATGCTAACACTGCGCAACAAGTTGACCGTTCACCTCAAGCTGGTGTGACTCAGCTAGAGAATGTGAAACACTGGCAGACCATTTCAGGTACAATTCAGGCTTCAGATCCAGATAGTGATAACCTTTCAATCGCAATATTTGATGGTGAAACTGAGATAACACCGGTAGACAATGTTTATACATTGCCACACGGTGTTTTAACACTAAAGAGCATCTCTACGTTTGATTACTTACCGCTTACAGGCGAAGCAGCAACAATTAAATATACCGTTACAGCCAAAGGTAAATCTGCAAATGGTAGCATTGAGATCCCTGCATCAATTACAGATCCGCTTGCATACCAACAGTGGCATTTAAGAAACACTGAACAGTCAGCATTCTCACAAAGCGAAGTACTCGTAGAACAAATGGCCAAACGTAGACTGGGTAGTTCTGCATCAGAAGATGAGCTCAAAGCCGAAGAGCAAAAACTTAGAGATTCATTCGTAGGTAGCAAAATAGCAGGTAACGACCTAAATGTCGCAGAAGCACATGCGTTAGGGATCACAGGTAAAGGCATCATTTCCGTAGTTGTTGACCACGGCACAAATATCGGCCATGAAGATTTGAGCGATAATGTACTTCCAGGTCGTTCAATTAACCTTCTTCCGAATGCAAGCGATCCTACCGATCCGACTATGACTGGATATTGGACTGAGCAAGAAGACAAAGACGGTAATATTGAAGAAGTATACGAAAAAAATGATATTGAAGCGCACGGCACCGCTGTTTCAGGGTTAATCGCAGCTAAGGGGTGGAATGGACTCGGCGGGCGAGGTGTGGCTCCGGATTCAAGCCTTATTAGTATTAACTACTTAGATTATCAACGCGGTGGCCTAATCGATTTAGCCATTATTCACGGCATGGATGGTAGCGGTATCCGTAAAGATGAAAATGTCTTATTTAACAGAAGCTATGGCTATAGCCCTGCCCATTTTTTACCAGAAAACGAAGTTAGAGAATCACTCTTCGCCTATGCACCTTCGACTCTAAGAGACGGTAAAGGAGCCTTAAGTATCGTCGCTGCTGGGAACGAGTTTGTTAATGGTTCACATAATGGTGACTACTGTAAAAGAACGAATGTCGCCAGTATCGGATTAGGCTGTATTGATGTAAACGTTTCTCAAGCCAGCCGCTCGCCGCATAGCTTAACAGTTGCAGCTATTGCTGCAAATGGTAAGAAGTCGAGTTACTCTTCTGCTGGTAGTGCTCTATTTATTTCAGCGCCAGGTGGTGAATACGGGGCATTTGCTCCTGCGATGGTCACAACAGACGAGATGACATGCTTGGAAGGCTACTCAAGCTTTGCTGGAATAGAAGAGCTGTACAAATATGGCTCGCAAGCATTTGTTGAGGGCTTTGCCAACTTCAATTACCCTGGCCATCCACAGAATGCAAACTGCAATTATACAAATACGATGAATGGTACTTCTTCAGCCGCTCCCAACACCTCTGGTGTGATTGCTTTGATACTCGAGGCCAATCCAGATCTGAGCGCAAGAGACATTCGTCATATTTTAGCTACGACTGCGGTCAAAAATGATCCAGAAAATAGTCAAGTTAAATTAGCAACACCAACCGGCGAATTCATTGCACATTTAGGTTGGGTGAAAAATGCTGCAGGTTACCATTTTAATAACTACTATGGGTTTGGCCTTGCGAATGCAGGCAAAGCAGTCAAAATGGCGATGAACTACAAGACTGACTTAGGAGCACAAATTTCCTCTGAGTGGATCGATGCTGGTAGTCAAATATTGGAAACCAAAATCGATGCTAATGGGTTTCCTGAGCTTGTCGTGCCAACAACCCCAAGTTTGGACCTTACGATTCCAGATAACGATGCACAAGGTGTTACGCATAATATCGTATTAGATGATGAAATGACGGTAGAGTCGATGCAGTTCCGCTTTACGATTTCAAACCCAGAAATGGCACTATATAGTAATTCAAGTATTCCTGGTGATACCGCGAGCTCCGCTGGTACTGATCTAGCACTTGAAGTAACTTCTCCATCGGGTACCAAGGCAATTGTACTTGCGTCTAAACATGCCCACTTAATGCCCGCAATCCTAGATGGTTACTATCGTTCAGGCTATGTGCAACTACCTTCAGTACACTTTTTAAGCAATGCATTTTATGGTGAGCAGGCAAAGGGGACTTGGACTGTAAGAGCTGTGGACACTGATAAGCCGGACCAAGTGAACTATTTAAATAAGGCTAATAAAGCTAGTATTGTATTTGCAAACTCAGAACCTTCGACTCTTGAGGGTTGGGGTTTAAGAGTTATCGGGCGTAAGTAAGAGGTAATTAAAATGAATGTAAAAAAACTATTTTTGGCTTCTGTCTCAGTAATTTCAATGAACACACTAGCAAACGTCATGACCTCTGAGCTTAAGCCATTAGAACTAAAAGCCGTTGATGTAGCAACGTTGAAAAAAGTAAAAGATACCGCTGAAACCGCAGTTTTAACTAAAGAAGCAAGACTAAAGGCTCTACCAGCTGCGATTGCAGCACCCGAAAAGACAGTTAGAGTGCATCATGATATTGCCTATGTAAAATCAGCCCCGATACGCGAAGTTGGTTATTATAAAGGAGATGTACTTTCCGACAAGCAAGGAAACAAGCGGGTAGTTTCTGGCAATCTGGAAATTAAATATAATGGTGACCTACAAAGTATTGCAAACAAGTTCGATCTCATTATTTTACGAGACTTCGAAAATAAGATTGCTCTAGTTAAACCAAGATCAAATAATATTGAACTGAATAAGCTTGCACTGGAACTAAGCAAGTTAGAACAAGTTGCAGTTGCTGAGGTTGAGTTACTTGGCAGCTTAGAGCGAGCGTTCTAAGCAAGACTGTTGCTACACTAAAAGAAGGCCAGCTCTACAATAATTCGGAGCTGGCCTTGAACGTAGTGCTAGTATGGTTTGTTGATAGTCAAATTAAGGTTGATATCTTGTATACGAGTATAAAAAGCACGCGATAAATTCCCAACCTTTGTTAAGACCAACTTCCCAGATTCACAACCATCTGGTACCGCTACTGATCTACTATTGATATATGGCGTCGCCGAATAGCTGACTTGCTGATATCGAACGCCAAACGCCCTATCTTCAGCAACTAACGTATTTTCACAATATAACTGAAAGTCCATTGCGAAGTTCGACGAATACCAAGCACTATATACTGAACCGCTGAGGTTAAAGTCCAATATGCTATTTTGGCCGATAATGAGTGTCTTAAAGGGAAACTCATATCCAGTTTCAGCATACTGGGGTTCGCCATCTTTAACACTATATCGCTCTTTGATAACGGCAAAGTCGGATTTAGTCAAATTAATGGTTTCACCAGTAATAATAGTTGGTAGTGCAACACAGTGAGTACTCACCGCGAGACTGCCAAATAATACAAGTGAACAATATAACTTGCTCATTAGCCACCTACCACTTCGATGACTTTGACTCGCAGTTTCATATCGGTATAAATCGTGTAAAATTGGCGGCTTAAATTACCTTCTTTATTAATCCGGATTTTCATCCTTTTACATTGGCCCGCCGTATTACGGATCTCACTGACTCTTGGCTTTGCGGTATAGGATACTTGGTCATACCTCACTCCAAAAGCAAAAGTCGCCCCAATTATTTGCTCAGAACTAGGATCATTGGTTGCATCACTGCAACTGACAAACATTGAAGCAAGCATATTGCCGGCAAACCATTTGGTCTTAATCTCTCCATCAACTTCATAGAGCAGATACTGACCATAATCGCCCTCAACAAACAACTCTTTCTCATAGCCCACCACCGCTGTAGTATTACCATATGGTTTAGTGATGGGCGTAAAGTCAGAGAAGTCCAATTGGTATATAACACCACCAACATGTACTGGGTTTGCATTAGTAATTGCACTAATGCAGCACAAAGCAACGCCAGAAAGCAATTTTCTAACCATCATATACACCTTTCCTTAGTTTGAGGTTGAATCAGACACTGTATAGCTTCCAAGTACAGTGCTAACACGGTCGCCTTTAGCTAAATTCACATTGAGTGTTAAAGACTCACAGCTTGACAGATTTTCTCTAAAAACAGACTGCTCAACGTGAATATTTGCTATGTCTGCAACCACATTTTCGTTGGTAAATTCACTGTCGTGGCTTGTGATGTCAAACAAAACGTTGTCATCGCAACGCAGTGCAACCTGCGCCTCAAATTCGGCCTTAGTATGGTTCACCTCACGAGTTGCACCTGTACACACATCAGCTTGCAGATAGGTACATACAGAGATACTTTGACGACTTATCGTTTTAACTCCACTTACTTCAAGTTCAATAGATAAGTGTCGATTACCCTCAAATTGTAGCGGCGCAATGGACAACGTGTATCCCTTGTCGCTTACCGTCATCTCTGCATTACTAAAAGGTACGGAGTTAGCTTGAGCATTGGCAGACACACCTGAAAATAGCATCGCCGCAATTATAATTGACTTAGAGGTCATCACTTTGCTCCTTTGATACTTTCAATACTCAAATCAAAATCTATACTTTCTATCTGAGTGAAAAATTGACGACTGAGTGATCCTCGCTTAGAGATGTTAATTTTAATTTGCTTGCAGTCACTTACTCCTTTTCTTAACTCAGATATCTGTACCTGACCGGGAATAGAATAGCGATGTGCTCGATAACCTTGGGCGAGGTCATAACCCACAGGTATACCACTACAAGTGATATTAATATCCGCAATGAAATTTGCCGCAAACCAAGTGGCAGAGAGTTCAGCTGTTGCATTAAATAACAAACTATCGGCGCCGCTACTGTTATCTACATCCAATAAGGCTTCATAGCCAGTAATCACATTTCTGCCAGCCCAACTCGATGTGACTGGTGTAAAATCTGCAATTTGCAGCTGCTTTATACCATCATCAATAATTACCGCAGTAGCCGAGCTTTCTGTATTCGCTAAAGCCGCCAAAGGTAACGCAAGTAGCCATAGTGGCCACTTCTTTGTTTTTATCATGTTCTTTTCCTTAATGCTCAGTCGAGGTTTTCTGAAATGATAACGGTAAAGTTCATCGAATCCATTTCAGCGCTTGCTGGCGGCACACCCAAGCGTGGACAGCGTGCTTTGTCTGCCGCCACGGTGATTGTCATAATGTCACAGCTTCCGCCTGTACGCTGCTGCTTATTCACCTGTATACTACGTGTTCCGTATGCTGACGCACGGAAATCACCACATGAAACCGTAATATTGGCCGCTTCACTCAAGCTACCTGATATATCAAAGTTAAGTAGCTGCCCAAAATCACCATCAACTATAAATTGCGCCTTATATGAACTGATATATTGCATTTCTTGATTGAATATTCTGTCGTAATACACATCATAAACAGGTGCAAAATCTTGAATATCAAAGCTGTAGCGCTGTCCACCAATATAAACGCCATGTGGAGTAATATTCGCGGCAACATCTAACATATCTTGTTGTGTATAAAATGGAGCAGGAGTCACTGGTTCTGCTGTGCCAAATGAAGTAGGGCAAGGTCTCGGGTCTATTTCAATAGGGAAACCAGCGCCAGATGCCATAACAGATGAAGACAATACTGCGCACAAAGAAGCAAATAGAATTTTATTTTTCATTATAATATCCTTATTGAAGTGGAGTATAAACAGCAACAGTGAGATCTAGGCTAGTCAATGCACCACTAACTGCTTTTGCCTTGATATGCATTTTGCTGCATGTTCCGCCCGTATTTAGACGTTTTGAAACAATCAGTTTTGTCCCACTATCGCTTAATGTAAACGCCGAACTACCCGTTCCACAACTTACCGACATAGACACAGAGGTGCTGGCTCTGCCTGTTACCTCATAAATCAGATCTTGACCAAAATCCCCATCAACAGGTAGCTCAACTTCATACCCTTTAAGCACTCTATAATATTCTGGTGGATTGCCTGGACACGGACCATATACAGGTTCAAACGAATATATTGGTTTCATATCGTTTTTGGTCAATTGATAGCGAGCGCCGCCGACATAAATAGGTTCAGCAGACAGTAGATTAAAGCTCTCAGCAACCTCTGCTTCAGTTAATACTTTTTGATCAGACAAAGGTTCAAGGCAAGGTCGTGACGGATATCTATAATCACAGCAGCCACTATCAATTGGGCGCGCAGGAGTATTGATTAAACCTGATTGGAAAGCCGCACCAACGACCCCGTCATTTGTTTCTTCGATCTGGCTTGCTGATACGCCCATAGACATTACTATGCCAATTGAAGCGCAAAGATAAGATTTTTTAAACATGTGTTTTCCTTATTATTCCTTTAGTTATTAGAATTACTGTGCATCAGATAAGATAAGTGCATCGAAGCGGATAGATTTTATTATCGCGTCCAAATCAATAAGTTCGCCGGTATGCGGGACAATGTCGATTCGAAGCTGCTTACAGGCACCATTTGTTTTTACACGGTTAAAAACATTCATTCTTGCAGGCAGCACGAAATTATACTTTTCAATTAAAATGCTTTGACTAAAGCCAAGTGACTCTGAATATCCAGAGTCGTTTTGGCAACTAGCAACTAACGAAAGTGGTATCGGGTATGGCACTGCATCAGCCATAATTTCAGCGCTCAAATCAAAAGTAAGTACTGGGTAATCACCGATAAAGTCGTCATATTCATCCAGCAACATTTCTATATTTGACGTATACGTATAAATATTACCGTTAACCACCGTTTTTGGTTTAAAGTCGCTTTTGTTATAGCTGTACTTAGTTCCCCAAACTAAGATGGGCTCAGCAGCATGCACCACTGACGAAGACGCAAGTAAAAGAGCAAATAGATATTTCATTGTTTTCCTTATTTGTAATTGCAAATGTTATAAACTATCGGTTGCTGGTAGCCTTCAAGTAGCGTTACCTCAAGACGATTAGTCGTGGAACTCACATAGTAAGTGTCACTTTCAGCAGGCGTGATGCGGTAAGTAGCTGTTGCGGGAAAAGACATTTCTTGCCTCTTGTTCAGCGGTACGCTTATCGTTTTGTTGTAGTCAAATACAAAAGGACTGCTTGCAGGAAAGCTATCAACCAGCTCGTATTTAATATTAATTTGGCTCTGACCTTGATAACCGAAACAGCTCCAAACATGCTGTCTTACAGGTTGCATCACTGGCACAAATGCCTCACCCAGCGAAATTTGGAAACCATCGTTGAGTTGTGACGCTGATTGATAAGTGGCATTGATTACTTTATCGTCGGCCGTTTTTATTATCACTCTCTCACCACGAGCCAACTGTACACTGGTAGAAAACCCGCCGAGATTGTCCGTTACGACGGACATGCCGTTGATAGCTAAATTAACATCGGCTATGCCTCGTAACTGGCTATTGACTAGTCGACCTTTTACTGAACCATAGATTAGCTGTGGAGAATCTAATACGGTAAATTCGAAGTTACGATTGGCACTCGCACCGTCTGTGTCATTAACGACCAACTCAACTCTGTAAACCCCAGCCAAATCAGGTGTAAACGAAAATAGGCTAGTTTGTTCATTACCGATCAATACGTCATTGTTTGGACCTATCAGCCTCCAGCTGTAACTTAGTGCTTGTCCTTCAGGGTCATAACTTTGTGAGGCATCAATACTGACCAACTGGCCAACTTGAACTTCCGTCTCTAATGGCTCTTTAATTTGAATAATCGGCGATTGATTATCCGTTACATTAAACGTCACCGATGTCGCCTCTGAATATAGAGCACCATCAAAAGTCTTCAGTTCAATTTGATAACTACCTAAAACGGAAGGCGTAAACTCTATTTTAGCGTCTTGCAGCGCTGGCAAAGTATCAGAGCCAGGTTGTTTGGCGATGCGCCAAATATAGGACAAAGGCATCCCTTCTGGATCACGGCTTTGTGAACCGTCGAGTACGATACTTTCACCCAAGGTAATGTCTGAAATTGGAGCAATAAACGCAGAGGGTTTACTCTCACCGCTTGAGTTGACATTGATAAGTTGTGTATTCGACCATGATTGGGATACGCCATCTGATACCAACGCCTTGATACCGTAGACTCCCGCTAAATCAGGCGTTAAGGTTGCTCCGAGTAGCTGCTCTTTACCAATAATATTTGCAGAACTCCCAGAAGGTCTAATCGTCAATTTCCACTGCCCATTAAGCTCTGTTTGCTCAGGATCAATACATGCATCACAGGACAAATTAACCACCTCTCCTTGAGTCGCTGAAATATCAGCACCCAACATAGCAATTGGTGGTTGGTCAGCATTACTCACCGTAAAGTGATATAGCGCGTCGCTGGATAGGCCGCCTAGATCTTTAACATTCAGTTGGACACTATAGTCTCCAACTTTTGTCGCACTGACAGCTACTTGCTCATCGAACGGTGAGCTCAGGCGAACAAAGCTTCCATTAGGCTTTTCAATTATTTTCCATGAATATACCAGTAAGTCGGTGACATCAGGGTCATAACTATTTGACCCATCTAGCAACAGCATCTCGTTAGGTTTTACTTGCGTACGTAGACCAAAAATGTCGGCTAGTGGTGCTGCATTCTGCCTACGGTCAGAAACTTTAACGGACACAGTATCAGTCACAATATTGTTATCTTCATCCGTCACCTGTACCCCTATCTCATAATGACCAACTTCATCAAAAATAAAGGTGCTTTCAAGCTCAGAAAAGGGACTAGCTTGGTTTGCAGTCGAGTTTTGTGGTGCAGCCGTAATTGACCATACGGCATGTTCAATGGCTCCTGCTTGTGAAACTGATTCTCTGGCGCTCAGCGTAATACTGTTCCCTTTCTTAGACTCAAAATCAGGGCCCAAGTCCAAAGCAATCACTGACTCTTCACTCACCACAAAATCAACTTTTGCAGTATCGCTATTACCAGCACTATCAGTGACTGTGACCACGCCACTGAAATTGCCAGCCATGGTAGGACGATATTGGATAACAGAATCAACCGCTTCTACCCTATCAACTATGCCACCTTGGCTATCTGCGATATGCCAAGAAAAAGTTAACTCACTTTGCGTGTCAGTACTTGAGGAAGCATCAAGCGTAATATTCTGATATAAAAACAAATTTGCAGCTGAAGCATGTAAATACGCTTGAGGTTGCGTGATGTCTGTCACTTGTCCAGCTTCGACCGCAGTGATAGTGGCGGCATCGCTTCCACCACAAGCGAGTAGGTTTGCTGTTACAACAGCGATGTAAACTTTTTTAAAATTCAAAATGTAATTCCTTTTATAACTACAACTTTTAGTTATATCTTGCAGCGGCTAATCTAATCGACTCATTCAGCTCTTGCGCCTTTTTCCCCAGTACATTGGCACTCAGGAGTAACTCATCTCGTTCTGCTTTGAGCATGCTATCTAATGACGCCGAAGTACTACCATACTGAGAGATTTGTTGATTGCGGTTGGCAATTTTCTCTTTGTAACCCAGCACTTTTTCTCTTTGCTCACCAACACTCTGGCGATACTCACTAATTTCTTGCTTTAATTCGGGAAAGTTTTCGAGTAAAAAGCTGTAATATTCCTCTTCCTTACTCATATCAACTTCCAGTAGTTGTTGAGCACTCAGCGTTGGCTCTACTTGTTCTACTGCTTCTATTTTTGTTTCTTCTGACTTATCGTTCGCGGTAATGTCTTTGTGTTCCAGCTCCTTTGCTAGACTATCTGCGCTTTTTGCTGCGCTTACCTTGAGGGTTTCAATAGGCGTGTCTTGTAATTTAAAATGAACAGCAGCACCGATGAGTGCAGCGCTGATTAACCCACCTGTCAAAATTAGTTTCACTTTCACTTTAGGTACTCCTTTTAAACTTGTGGGAGAAGTAGAACCCTCTCCCACATTTTTTATTAACTACAGCTTGCTTTATCTACACAAACTTTTGCTGTAACTAATGCGCTGCCTTCCTTAACAGTCCAAGTACGTTTATTAAATCGTTTCCAGATTTTTCCGTAATTGGTTGATACATGCGAAGTAGTACCTTGTGCTTTAGAGCCACCAATAGTGTCTAATGTTCTCAACACAACATTCGCAAAACCACAGACTGCCGATTTACAGAACTTAGTGATACCGTCACCAAGTTGCGCGCCAACCTCACTTTTACCTGCGTCATCAACAACTGGCTCATCAGAAACTACATCGTAAGACTCAGCGTAAACAGACAGGAACATTGTCCACATGTCGTTGTACATCTCAGCTTCTAAGTTAGCAGCAATCTCTGCAGCTAATGCCGGATCATTTGATTGTGGTTTCAGATCTAGCGAACATTCCATGCCAAGCTCTTCTCTTGCTTCCTCACGAATGTGATCCCATGAACGAGTTTTGCTTCTGAACCAGCTCCAACCCTTAGATTTACCCGCATTTCTCCAGTAGCTATTCATGCGGTCGACATCAATCGAACACTCACCTTTGATTTCGCCAGGGAATGCGTAGTAGTTGTAGGCTAAGCCTAGGTTTGCAACGAATACACTACGGTTTGGTTGTGGTTCATAAAGCTTACGCTTTACACTCCAAGATGCAGAAACCCCATTTTCATTACCCGTATACTCCTCTTCGATTTGTTCAGAGTATTCACCACAACGAGCGTCACGGGTTACAAAGAAGTTAATACCACCAGATGCGAAAGAATGAGCATCCATCGTGTCGAAGTGAATTGTGTCACCTTCCAACTCTCGCTCAAATGGCATTGCCCAATCACGCAATACATCTTTGTTTACCAAAGTATTTGCAGGGAAAGTCCAAACATTCTTATAGAACAGCGGAGAGTTATTCGCTTCAACGGTTGGGTTGGCCTGAGTCACACCTGAGTTTAACCGCACGTTAAATACATCCAGCTGTTTGACGCTATAGTCACCATGCCCTGCTTGGTAAAGTGTACTTGCTAATAAGTCGCGTTCATTTTCCCAAAGGTTGTAGCCCGCACTAGCAAGACCCGTGATCTTGGCACCACTCGTTTCAACGACATCAGTTTGTACTTCCCAAGCTGATTTCACGATTGCACTTTGCGCTGCGAGTAATCGAGTTTGAAAATCAAGCGAACTATCTAAGCGTGTGATCTTATCTTCATATGCATCATAAAGGCCTTTTGCTTCGTAGTATTCATCACGAATTGCCGCTCTATCTTGTTTCACTCGGTCAATTTCTGCAGTTACGGCAGCCTTTGGCGCTTGATATTTGGTGATAACACCCACTATGCACTGACTCAGCATCGTAGGGTTAGTAGAGTAAGAGACGATACAAGTATTTGTCTCAGTAGCTTGCGCTTTATCTAGCGTATCAAACTCATCTTCTAAAGCACCAAGCTCAATGGCAATACCTTTCCACTTTGCATCTACTGCTTTAAATCGTTCAATAGTACCCGCATTTTGAAACGCTAATTCGTCCATTTCAGCACGGCTATCGCTGATCTTTCTTATAGTTTCAACCGATGAGCGCGGCAATGCATAAGTAAACTGATACCAGTTACTGACAAACTCTCTGTTACGATAAGCTTGCTCTTGTTGTGCTGGTGTTGATTTCTGACGGTAAGCGTCAGCTTTTATCTTGCTATAATCAGAACACTGAGGTCCTGAAGAACCAAGCTCTGCATAATCGCCAATAATGACTTTGCTGCTTGCTGGGCCAACATGTAGTGTTTTTGGGTTCTCATGATCAACTGTGATATCACCAACACCGGCTGGCGTTGGAATACCAAGTGAGTCAAGAGGGTTTCCTTTTGTTGCATCTGGCATAGCATATGCTACTGAACTACTAAGTAGCACGGCTAAAACTGATGTAACAGACTTCTTTAAGTACATACCATTTTCCTTACGGGTTATAAAAATCATTGAATCCTTGCTAGCTTGTTCTTAACTAGACTTAGCATGCTGTAATCACGACCAATCGACTTATCTGCAAGCCAATTGACTTGACTATTGATATAACGATATAAATCTTGTGCTTTCATTTCGTTTAGCAAAATACTGCTATTTGCATAGCTGCGAATATTGGCAAGTTCAGCCGTGCATAGCTGAGCAGATGTGCCTGCTCGACAATTTTGTTCGAGGATTTGTTTTGACGCGCGTAGCTGAGATATATCGGAATTAAGTTGTTCAATAGTGATTGGGTCTTCAACCTCAAATAGCACAAACTCCAGAGTATCTAAGGTATTATCAATGCTATTGAGCAAAGTTAAATACCCTGTAGATGGTGTAGAGATGTTGATCATTGTGCTCAAGGTACTGTTCCAAGAGCTTAAGCTTGAAGCAACTTGATTAAAATAAGTGGGTTCCGGATAAGTTACGACTTTGCTAACAACGAGCTTACAACCAGGCTTGATAGCTTGAAACCCTGTGATACCGCTCATCGCTTCAAAGCTGATATATGAATTTGAAAATCCATGAGTTAATGGGATCGTATTCAATTCACTTGAAGCAGCGCCAGAAATCCGGTTAGAGATACTCGCGACACCATCTGATTCAACACTATACCGAAGTGATAGCGGTCGAATAGACTCACATTGAAAGGTGTACTCTATCGCAGTTTTGAATAATCCATTTCTTACTATACTTGGGCTTGAATAGCTTAATTCTTGCTCTGCATACACTTGTGTTGGCGAATAAGCACAAGGCGGGAAGTATCTTGTTCCTTCCGTTGTTTGCTTTGCCGTACACATGGTATTAGCATCGAATATAGTTTGTTCCGTGGCATTTGCGTGCACACTCATTCCGCCAGACAATAGCAGTCCAGCAAGCAAATATTTGCTCATCAAATTTTCCTTCTGTGTAGTTATCGTTTTCTTAGAGTTGCTCTAGAGTAGCTCTGAGAATGTGCCGCTTAACCTGACCATTTGGTGATTCCGCTTTTATAATGAGCTGTAGTTCATTATTGTTCTCAGAACAGGCACTAAAAGGGTTTTGCTTTATTAACATTTGAAGTACATTCATTGAACCTGCCGATGCGCTGCCGGTAGGAAATAACGTACTTTCAGGCGTGGAGATATTGACTATGGATGGCATTATCTCTGGGATTGATGGCAACATATTTGGTGTCCAATAAAGTCCATCGTATTCCAAATATTCTATTTCGATGTTGCCGTTATTTGCGAAGAAATTGTCTGCTTGGTCCAACTTCCATACTACCGATTGATATCTATCAACTTCGGTGATATTGAGGTTCGCAATTTGAATTGATTGAGCCGCCAAGACATTTAATCGTGTAATGATCCACTCTAATCGAGCGAGCTGTTCACTGTCTAAACCAAAATCAATCAATGTTGCAATTAGCTCATTAGCCTCATGACCAAGAGTGAAACTCTCTTGCTGAAACTGGCTTAGTTGCGGGTTTATTCGTGTGTATTCTTTACACAACAATGTGTGCTGCTCATTAAATAGTGCTATTGAACTGAAGCCATCAATCGTACTATCAGCCGTCTTTGCAAGCTTTTGAGACAGTCTTCGACCATCAACATTTTTAGCTAAATAAGCAACATTAATCGCCGTGGCTAGCTTTTTCAAAGATAGTTCTGTGCCCTGCGCTCGCATATCCTGATAGTGCTCAGTTACAAACCCTGCAAAAGTCGGCATTCGAACAAAAGCAGGATCAACTGGCTGATAATCACTCGAATAAGCATTGCTCAGCAAAGAGGCTTCATTGTTTAACTGCTCCAAATATAACTCAAAATACGTTAGTTTTTTGTCATAATCGGTATCAATAACCACGGCGCTAGCATCAAGTGCGTTAAAGCAAGTCGTTGTCTCGCATTGTCTGAAGCTGACATCAAAATAGGCATTTAATACCTGAGTTTTGTGGATGAGTGCTTGTTGTTGAACAAATGGAATGAGGGTTAGTGAATCATTCAGTGCAGTAAGTCTGCGATTAATAATTCGTACTCTGCTTGATAAAATTGTACTTGCATCATATTTTTTGAGAATTTTCCAAAGCCGGGTCTGGCTGTCAACCAGTTGATTTATCTCCACCTTTAGATTTTCTTTCTCAACAGCACTCATTAAGCCAAATTGATTGATATTTGCACTCACTTTCGCTAAATGCGCATTTAACTTTTCTTCAAGTAGCAAGCCATACTCATATCTTCTGTAGAGCGCAGCATGTGACAAACCCGCAGCTACGCTTCGAGTTGAACTAATAGTATTCAGTCTAAAATTAACTTTTCGAAGACTATCACTTGCAGGACTAAATCCTGCAACATCTGCAGGGTTAACAAAATCTTTATATAGTTCACCGTAAAGCGATTGCTGCAATACATAATATTGCTCAATCAAGGCGGTATGATTCATTAAGTCGGTGACATGAAACCATTCATGACCATTTCTGTTTTGGTACCCTAATGCCGATGCTTTAAGCTCTTGCTTTATCCCACAAGGCAGCTCTATCTTCCTAAAACACGATGGTTCCATAGAAGGTTCTGCGGCAACGCAAATATCATTACAACTAGATTCAGAATACTCGGAATAACAAGTACGAGGCATAAAGTCTCTAACTTGTACTGATACTTGACATGAGTTTTCAGTTCCCGATGCATAACTTTTACTAGCTATGAAAAAAAATGCGGCAAAACGTAATACGCCGAATCCTTTTACTTCGTACATAAATCAGCTTCCTTAAGCTATGTTTTCCTTAAGCAGGAACATACTAGCGTTGCAACCCCCACATGTAAACCCAAAAAGTTACATTTAAGAAACAATAAAACCCAAAATAAAAACAAAAAGAAACAACATAGAAAAAACAAATTATTATAATCAAGTACTTATAATCCACCCTAAGCTACAGCTGAACATCCCGTAAAAAACAAAAACAAATAGTTAACAAGGTTAATTTTATGGAGCTTGAGTTCTTAAAGGTAACGGGATTTATCCACACATGCTACTTAAGAAGCTTTGGAACGAATCGGAACTTGCTTGGAGAATTATCTAAGCTGTTGTACTTTCAAAGTATATAGCAATTAGGCTAGCTTTATGGTTACGATAGGCTATTGATTTGCCATACTTGAGCAAAGTCTCTAATAGAATCGGTAATGTACTAGACCTGTCGATAGGGCCTGTTAGATTTACAGACGAAGGAATGACTTTGAGGCTACTTTGATGAAGCAGAGTAGTGATAAGGAAAATATTCTCTTTAGAAGATATATTAGCTAAGAGTTTAGCTATTCAAATAAAACCCCCTCGCATAGTAGGGGGTTTTTATTTTAGCCAACTAACCATTTCGCCATAAAGACGATAACAGGTAAGGTAATGAGCGTTCTTAAAATAAAGATTAGGAATAGCTCCCACAAGTTCACTGGGATTTTGCTACCAAGCAGTAATGCCCCAACTTCAGACATGTAAATTAACTGGGTAACACTCATTGCGGCAACGATAAATCTGGTGGTATCACTTTCAATAGAGCCAGCAGCAAGGATTGACGGAATAAACATATCAGCAAAGCCTACCACTATCGTCTGTGCTGCTTTTTCGGCTTCTGCCACATTGAGTAGCTCGAGGTAAGGAACGAAAGGTGTACCTAAATATTGAAATACAGGGGTGTATTCTGCGATGATCAGGGCAAAAGTACCAACTGCCATAACCACGGGAAGTACAGCAAATACCATATCTAACGCATTGTGCAGGCCTTCTTCTAATGTTCCTTTAAGCCCTGGTGCCGTTTTAGCCTTAGCAAGTGCAATATCCAAAGAATGACCTAACAGGCCTTTTCCTTCTGGCACCGCTTCCGAATCCTGATTGTGATCGCTACCATCTACATAGATATCCTTTTTGAACCTTAGCGGTGGTAAGCGTGGCACTATGATCGCTGCAACAAAGCCAGCTGCACATACGGTAAGGTAAAAAGGAGCAAACAGGTGTTCGAGTTTAACTTGACCAATAACAACTAAACAGAAAGTAATGGAAACCGCAGAGAATGTGGTGCCGATGATAGCCGCTTCTCGTTGTGTATAGTGCTTATCCTCATATTGGCGAGCAGTCATCAAGATACCTACGCTACCGTCGCCAAGCCAAGAAGCAACACAGTTTACCGCGCTACGACCAGGCACACCGAATAGCGGGCGCATCACTTTGGTCAAGAGTGTGCCAACCATCTCAAGTAGACCAAAGTTAAGTAGTAATGGCAGTAACAAGCCGGCAAGAATAAAGACAGAAAAGAGTACAGGTAACAAGTCATTTAGCACTAATGCTCCTGTGTTTTCTGAATGGATCGCTTCTGGACCAACACCATTGAAGGTAAGCACAATAAACACCATGCCAACTAGTCGGGTTATCAACCAAACCCAGCTAACGTCAAATAAGTGCTTTATTATGGTTATTTTTAATAGCGCTTGGGGTCTTAGGAGCTTCATCACCAAACTCATGATCCCGGTAATACATACTATTGCGACAATCATGTCTTTAATAAAAGGAGCGACTTGCGCTTGTAACCACTTCGCCATAACAGCGATTGGGATAGTCATTGCTTCCCCTACCGCCACTGGCGTCATAAATAAAAAGATACCAATCAATGACGGTACGATAAACGCAAACCACGTTTGTAAGGTGGAGCGTGGTGTCATAGTGCTCTCTGTCATTTTTTACTTCCACAAAAACAAAGAAAAGAGCCGAAGCTCTTTTCGTTTTTAAATTATTATATTTATTAGATTGTTAGACCTTTTTGCCTAAGCAAAGTGATCAAGGCTTGATGCAGGTTATTCATGGTGTTTGCATCAAGTACGTTACCTTCGCTATCCTTCCAGGTAATTGAAGTACGCGTATCCTGCGCTTGAGCGATCTTTATCGTGTAATCACCATTGTCAATTGGCAACACAATCGCTTCTTCACCCCAAATAGAGTCCCAAACGCTGCTTTCAGGCGCTTCGTAACGGACCAAAACTTCCTGCTTTTCTCTATCGACACGGACAACCGTAAAGTTACTTCTTTCGAGGAAGTTTGAGAAGCGATCAAGCACCGCTTCTTGACCTTTTTCAGTCAGTAGCGCCGAATCACCATTCTTGTCAAACCCAAGTTCAAGTGCCAGTACACCTTGGCGCTTACGCATTTCAACTTGCAGTAGACGATATTGATAGTCAAATTCTGAAACGACTTCGTTCAGTGCCCGAACTTCGAGGTGGTTTTTCTGAAGCGCAGTTAACTCACCATCGCCTTGATAATCTACTAATTCCGCTCGAATTGACGCCGTACGCTGATGTTCTTTTTGCTCTACAGTAAACTTAAACTTTTGCTTAGATGGCTCTGCCGCTTCTTCCCAAAACCAGCCGTCTTTAGGCTTGATCAGTGAATACCAAGTTGTAGTCACCGAGCCTTGCGTCTTGTTATCGCTTTCAAGACCGGCATTATGCATCGCCACAACCCCATCCACAGCACGCCAAATAAATGCTGGTAAATCTTCTATACCGTCATTTTTATCAAAAAAGATCCTTGCAGCGTCTTCACCCTGCTCTACCCAACTGCCTTGCGCAACCGTTAATACCTGTTGCGGTGCACGATAGCTTACCGGCTCAGCTGTATTTTCATATTGGCCAACTGGCATTGCAAATTCTGGGTCTCGATAAGGCTGAGCCAAGCCTTCAGGGGCTTTCACCGGTGCGTTTGCACGATAATTTCTTTCATGATGTGCATCGTTTGTGAAAATACTACAGCCGCTTAGACTCACGGCAATTCCAAGAACCAGTGATTTTGGGATCCAATACTGCACTCATTTACTCCTTAGCAAACCCTATTATTATTCGAATCAAAGTTATGATTTAGGATTGCCGAATTGGTTCACACAAAGTTGCCAAAAATTGACAATCTCTGAATTAATAACGCTATGGTATCAAATATTCCACGTACTATAGTGGGAACACGTAGCCCATAGCCAAAATTTTGCCTTATGTTACTTGTCATACATTAGAAAAACAAGCAACCATGCCGCGCAACCCTAATTCTATTTTTTATTACAACGCGCTAGCGCTAAAACTCAGATATGGTAGTATTTCGCGTTAACTATTAACCTTGAGCGCATTACGTGAAATCAGAGGTTCCAAAATGACCATGCATGCAAACCATCAACTTGTCTTAACCGCAATAGGAGAAGACAGATCTGGTATTGTTGGCGAATTGACACAGCTTGTGAGTGACTGCAACTGTAATATTATCGACAGTCGTATCGCAATATTGGGAAATGAATTTACCTTTATTATGTTACTCGCCGGTGACATGGCGTCTATTAGTCGTGTAGAACATACCTTACCAGCAAAAGGGATGGAACTCGGTCTCTTAACCATGATGAAACGCACGTCGAGCCATCAGCAAGGCGAATACAGTGCAGGTTATACATTGGAATATGAAGGACTAGATACTCCCGGTACACTCAGCAAAGTAACGCGCTATTTTGCAGCACAAGGAGTGAATATTTGTTCACTGAAGTCAGATACCTTTGAGCAAGAAGACGAGCTACATATGCGCTGCGAGCTTGAGTTCAATATTCCAGTGGATGTGGATATTGATAACTTTAAAGTTCAGTTCGAAGATCTTTCTCACTCCTTAAACGTAGACTATATATTTAGACGCATTCGCTAAGGATTTACTATGAATACTTTAAAAGTTGGTGATCAAGCGCCACTATTTTCACTGCAAAACCAAAACGACGAGACCGTTGAACTTGCTACTTTATTAAAGTCTCACCAAGTTTTAGTCTATTTTTATCCTAAAGCATTGACCCCTGGCTGTACGGTTCAGGCCGAAAATCTACGCGACCACAAAGCTGAACTGGCTGAATTAAACACCGTAGCCGTTGGCATTAGTCCAGATCCTGTGAAAAAGTTAAAGAACTTTGAAAACAAAAAAGAGCTCAACTTTGACTTACTTTCGGATGAAGACCACGCGGTAGCCGATGAATTTGGTGTGTGGGGACTAAAGAAATTTATGGGTAAAGAATATGATGGCATTCATCGCCTATCTTTCTTAGTCGGTCAAGACGGTACCATCAAGCACGTGTTCAATAAGTTTAAAACCAAAGATCACCATGAAGTCGTGATTAACCACTTAAAAGAACAAGCTTAAAGTGACTGTTAAACCGTATATACGTATATTTAAGAAATAAAAAACGGAGCAAATGCTCCGTTTTTTATTCGCTTCAACCGACTTTAATCAAGCGCTTTTTCTACTTTATAAAATAGGGTCGTGATCTCTTTACTTGGCTCCTTGGTCATTAGGCTGACAGCAAAGATAGCGACTGTCGCGACAATAAACCCAGGGACAATTTCATATAATGTCGCGCTAAGCGGCTCACCATTATAAGTAAACGGACCGTAGATCCATACCAACACAGTCACCGCACCAGATACCATACCAGCAAGTGCTCCAGCAAAGTTCATGCGAGACCAGAATAAGCTTATCAGCACCAGTGGGCCAAATGCCGCACCAAAACCAGCCCAAGCATTACTTACAAGATCTAGAATCGAGCTATCTCTGTCGTATGCAAGATAAATTGCAGCAAGCGCTACAACTAACACACTAATACGACCAACAAGCACAAGTTCTTTGTCTGTCGCAGCTCTGTGGATAAAAATCTTATAAAAGTCTTCTGTCAAAGAGCTCGAACTCACTAACAACTGCGAAGAAATAGTACTCATAATTGCAGCAAGAATTGCTGCGAGTAAGAAACCTGCGATCAGTGGGTGGAACAATAGCTGAGATAAAATCAAAAAAATGGTCTCGGCATCGTCTACAACAATCCCATGTTCATGTGAGTATGCAGCACCAAACAAACCAGTTCCCACGGCACCGAGGGCAGCGACTATCATCCAGCTCATCCCTATGCGACGCGCTGTTGGCATGTCTTTAACACTTCGAACAGACATAAAGCGCACGATAATATGAGGTTGACCAAAGTAGCCAAGACCCCAAGACATTGCTGAAATAATACCAATTGCGCCAGCCGAGCCTACCCAAGTTAACATAGTTGGATTTAGCTCATTTAATGTTTGAGATAGCGGATTATCGAGCAGTGAGAAGGTAACTAAAGGCACTAAAATCAAAGCGATAAACATAATGCAGCCTTGTACAAAGTCGGTCAGACTTACCGCTAAAAAGCCACCAAATAAAGTATAAAGCACAACAACACTGGTCGTGATGTATAAACCGCTCTCATAACTCATGCCAAATGAACTTTCAAACAGCTTACCACCGGCAACCACACCAGAAGAGGTATAAAGCGTGAAGAAAACAATGATCACTAACGCAGAGACTATTCTTAACGCGTTTCCTTTATCTTCGAAACGATTTGCAAAGTAGTCAGGAATGGTTATCGCGTCATTTGCATACTCTGTGTAAACACGTAGGCGCGGTGCAACCAATAAATAGTTAAACCAAGCACCAATCACAAGACCTATTGCAATCCATGTACTGCTAAAACCATAAAGGAACATAGCGCCTGGCAGACCCATTAAGATCCAACCACTCATGTCGGATGCGCCAGCTGAAAGTGCCGCTACACTTGGTGGTAAGCTACGACCGCCCAACATGTAGCCTGACACATCACTGGTCGACTTTTTATATGCGTATAACCCAATTCCCAACATCGCAATAAAATATAGTGCGAGAGAGATTATCGTACCTATCTCCAAATTAGCCTCCTAATTGTTAGTTGGGCTCTTCTCCAAATGTGAGCTTTTTCTATCACTTAATTATTCGATTTCTAACTCACTTTGAATAAAAGCCAAAAACATAAAGACCCACTATAACACGCACAAACCATACACCCAACCACCTGCGACCGTTGACCAAAACAGTATTTTATTCGTACCTAATTCAGCTGGTTAGTTATTATTCACTCCATGTTCAGTATTTACCCATATTCTTTAAATGCAATTTCCCAGCGTGACCTGACTGCACTTTTACCTTATATTTAACCCTATAGTATTTTGTTTGGACGGTAGTATTTATGTACTTTTACGCGGCTCGTCAGCCAATTTTTGATGTCCAAAGGGAATTGATTGGCTACGAACTTCTATTTCGTGATAGTTTAAATAATGTATTTCCCGAAATTGACGGCGATGAAGCCACAAGTCGCTTGGTTGAAGGTAGTCAGTTTACCTTTGGTCTAGATGATCTAACGAATCAACTCCCCGCTTACATTAACTTCACCTTAGAGACACTGGCAAAAGGCTATGTGCAAATGTTAGCGCCCGATCAAGTCGTTGTAGAAATATTGGAAACCGTACAACCAGGAAAAAGACTTTTAGCCTGTGTAAAAGAGCTCAAAGAGCAAGGCTATACTCTTTCGCTTGACGATTACCACCACCAAAATGTGTGGCGCCATTTTTTCCCCTATATCGACCAGATAAAAATTGATTTGTTGGCAACGAATGTTGAGCAAATCAATGTCATTAAAGCCGCAATACAGGATTTTCCTGATATTGATTTAGTGGCAGAGAAAGTTGAAACCTACGAGCAGTTTGAACTCGCCAAATCGCTTGGATTCAAATATTTTCAAGGCTTCTTTTTCGCCAAGCCCGAAATGGTCAAAACCAAAGCGCTGGCCCCTTCCGAATTGGCGATGGCTGAGTTACTTTATGAAACTTCGAGCGTTGAGCCCGATCTTGCTAGGATCACACAGGTCTTTGAACGCGATGTAAACCTAAGCTACAAACTACTTCGCTACGCGAATAGTGCCGTTTTTAAGCGTCGGGCAGAGATATCGACGATTAAACAGGCTTTAGTGGTACTCGGTAGTGAAGAGCTTAAACGTCTGATCTCCTTGCTATTTGCCTCACAGCTCAATACTGAAAAGCCTAAAGAGCTGCTTTCACTCTCCTTATTACGGGCACACTTTATGGAAGCAATAGCAACCGAGGCCAACAAGATTTCTGATACCGGGAGCACATTTTTGGTTGGCATGATGTCACTTATGGATGCCATTCTTGATGACGATATGGCGAGCTTATTGACGAAATTACCATTATCTCAAGAAATTAAATCAACCCTACTGAAAAAACCGAGTGCTTTTGGTATTTATCTGGACCTTGCTGAATCTCTAGAAAAAGGTGACTGGGATAGCATTGAAACCATCTCAAAATCTCTTGGCTTAACCAGCCAAAATATCGCAGAGCTATATCAAAAATCGCAAATTTGGAGTGACACTCAAATAAAAGCGATAGAGTAACTAGCCAAAGGATGCGACAATCTGTCGCATCCCGCTAAGCACCTGATAGCGATAAAATAAGTGCACTAAAACAACTTCAAAGTGAACTTATGAAACGCACCCTACTCTCTCTTGCTATTGTTTCCTTATCCCCCATCACCCATGCTGATGAAATTGAAAAAATCGTTGTTATTGCACCAATGCAAACACCAATTACGCTAACAACGGATACCAAAGCAGTACGGCAACCACTACCAGCACAAGATGGCGCGGATTTACTCTCTTCAATTACGGGGTTCTCACTAATTAAAAAAGGCGGCGCAAGCGCTGACCCTGTGTTTCGTGGCATGGCAGGATCTAGAATTGCCATTATCGCCAATAATGGTCAAACGCTTGGTGGTTGCGGTAGCCGCATGGACCCGCCAACAGCATATATTACGCCACAATCCTACGACACATTAAAAATCATCAAAGGCCCACAAACTGTGCTCTATGGTCCTAGTAACAGCGCTGCGACTGTGGTATTTGGCCGTGAAAATGAACGCCTAGCTAAATCTGAACTGATTGGCTTTACTAATGCGGTGCTTTCGAGCCAAGGCCGCTACAGTGTCAACAGTGATATCAAGGCTGGTAATGAACGCGGATACGCCCGGATCGCAGCAAATTACAGTGATGCAGATGATTATGAAGATGGTAATGGCACCAAAGTTCACTCAGCGTATGAACGCTGGAATATAGACACAGAGTTTGCCTACACCCCAAGCGATGACGCCTTTTACTCTATCACTTACGGGGTAAGCGATGGTGAAGTTGCCTATGCCGACCGAATGATGGATGGCAGCCTCTTCGACCGAGAAAATATTGGCCTGAATATCAAATTATCTTCCCTTTCATCACTGATTGAAGAGTTAAAATTCAACGCATACTATAACTACGTTGACCACATCATGGACAATCATAGCTTACGTCCTTTTGTTGCTAACATGATGATGAAAACGCCAACCTCCTCCAATCCTGACCGTAAAACTTATGGCGCAAAGCTTACGTTGACTTCAGAAATCAATGCCCAACATACTTTTATTTACGGTGTCGATTATCAAGCAAACGAGCATCGCAATCGAGTCAGCCGAGATCAATTCAATAATCCGGTAGAAACGATGCCGCGCCAGATAGATGCTGAATTTAGACAACTCGGTGTATTTGCCGAGTTCGAATATCAATTGAGTCACTCCAGCCAATGGGTCAGCGGATTACGCATTGATGATTGGCAAAGTGAAGATCATCGCACCATGATGAGCACAATGATGTCGATGAAACCAAACCCAACCGCCCTACAAACACGAGACGATACATTATTCAGCGGATTTAGCCGTTATCAAGCACAATCTGAAAACAGCAGCTATTTTGTCGGCTTCGGCGTTACAGAGCGCTTTCCCGACTATTGGGAAGTAGTCGGAGGTAACCGAGGAAGTGAAACATCTATTTCTGCCTTTAATGTCGATACTGAAAAAACCGTGCAATTCGATGCTGGATTGGTAAAGCAGTTCAAAGACATTAACGTCAATTTCTCGGTGTTCTATAACCAAATTGACGACTATTTATTAATCGACAATATGTTTGAAAAGATGAATATGACGTCAAAAGTGACCAGAAATATTGACGCGGAAACCTTCGGTTTTGAGGGTGAAGTAATGTGGCAAGCGAGCAAAGCGCTGCAACTCACTGGTAGTATCAACTACGTAAAGGGTAATAACCTTACTGACAATCTCGCATTGGCTCAGCAACCGCCCCTACAACTGCGCATTGCAAGCAATTACCAATTAAGCGATAAGTGGCAACTAGGCGGGTTGGTAAGATTAGTACAACATCAGCACAGAGTGGCGATTGGACAAGGGAATATTGCAGGGCAGGACGTCACTGCGACGGCTGGGTTTGGCACGCTTTCACTCAATATCAATTATCAATATAGCGATACACTACAGCTCAGTGCGGGAGTAGATAATGTACTCGATAAAACCTATGCCGAGCATTTAAGTCGTTCAGGTGCCGCGGTAAGTGGCTTTGACCAGATTGACCGAGTCAATGAACCTGGACGAACGCTTTGGGCAAATCTTAACTGGCGCTTTTAACCGTATACTAAGGTAAAAATAAGGTCGGCGATTGCCGACCTTATTTTTACAAGTTCTCTAAAAAGTTCTCATCAAAATCATCCGGCTCTTCTTCCATTGGCGGATTGCCATCGAATAGCTCATACAACTGACGTTGATAATATACATCCTTTAAGAAAGTGTATGGATCAAGCGACTCATTTAGCAGCTTTTCTTGTGACATCAAAGCCGCTCTTGCTTCAACCGCACGCAGCGCAAACACTAATACTGTTTGCGGCGTAGTGAGTGCGATTTCTGGCAAGACAAAGTTATCGACTACATCACCCGTTAAGTTTCTCGCGGTCGTCGGTCCCATACCTGGGATCATAATATACGCACCATCACCAACACCCCAAACCCCCAAGGTTTGGCCAAAATCTTCGTCTTTAAGCTCAAGCCCAAGTGTTTTCGCTACATCAAACAAGCCAAAAATACCGACCGTAGAATTAACTAAAAAGCGAGCAACATTGATTGCCATATGATCAGGCTTACCCTGTAGCGCTGCGTTTACTGCATCGGTCGGTGCGGCGATGTTGGTGGTGAAATTGACAACACTACTGCGCACGGGAGCGGGAGTCACCGCGACATACCCTTTAGCAACAGGACGCAAAATATAGGCATCCAACACATCCATGTTGAAATCATAGAGTGGGCGGTTAAGTGATTGAAATGGATCTCGTGGATCCTTTTTCTCTTCGGGTACTTGCGCACAACCAACAATGGTCAACGCAAGTAAGCCTGTGAGCACAGCTTTAAGCATTTATTTCCCTGTATTTGTTAAGACACGACTAATCTCGACAGTGAGCTGATTTTCGCCTTGTTGAAGTTCAATTACGCTTGAAACACCCTCAAGTTCTCCATCTGAAGGCATTACTGAACCATCATTAGAAATACGTGCGGTGACCGTAACTTGAGAAAATTTCGACAAGGTTAATTCAGGCATCATTGCCATACTATCATCTAGGTTTACCGTCATTGGCAAGTTAAAGTTTGTAATTTTAGCCACCGCCAATGGCATGGCAGGGCCTTCAGCTGCTTTTGCAAAAACGAACAAGGTGCTGCCCTTTGGAATGTTATTCTGTAACTCAGCTGAAATGGTTACAGTAGCGACAATACCAGCTTTTACAGCCACTGGTTCATCTGTTTGTTGACCCAACTTTTGCTCGATTTCAGCAATGCGCCCTGCGATCATCTCATAACGCGGATCATCTTTGGTTAATTGTGACAACAAGACTTCAAAAGCGGCTTTTGACTCTTTCCAATCTTGACGTTCATAGGCAATTAACGCCAGCAAGCTTATCGCATCAATATTCGTTGGATCATTCTTGAGCACTTTTGACAACATTCTGGCCGCGCGATTCATGCTTGGCTCTGAGCCCTCTATCAATAATGCTTGGCTATAATTCACCAGGACATTATTGTTATTAGGTTGCATCACGAGTGCTTTATCAAATGCCTGCATCGCCATCTCAAAGTCACTAAGTGACATTGCAACACGACCAAGTAACATCCATGCAACTGCGTCGTCGCCAGCTGTTGCTAGTTTAGTTCTTAGCCCCAGCGCAAATGCTTGTAGCTCGTTGGCATTTAGCGGCTCTCCAGATTGCATTACTGCACGCTCACCATACTCAGGTAACTTTTCAACGGCTTCATGCCAGCTCGCTATTTGCCTGTGGCTACCCGTGTAGTAATAAAAGACACCTGTCACCAGCAGCATAAAAGCAATACCTGTCAGCGCCAACACACGGTTATCACCACGACTCGTCAATGATTGTTCAGGCGATAACTCATTCAATAAGCGACGCTTGAGTTCAACCACAGATTCATTATAACTGTCTTTTTCGATACGCTGATTAGCAAGCTCTTCTTTTAACTCTTCCAAACGTTGATTGAAAATATCGATACGCTCGGCATTCGCATCATGATCAACCGTGATGCGTCTTTCCTTTTTAATAAACGGAAAAACCACAAAGAGACCGGCAAATACGCCCAGCAGAAGAAACAAAAACCACATTTGGGTTAAATCTGTCGAGAATTCGCTCACTGCTCACGCTCCTGACGTTGATATTGATTAATGAGCTCAGTCAGCTTTTGTTCGTCCACAGCATTCCAATCTTGCTTTTTCGCAGCGCGTTTTTGACGAAATACAATAAAGCCGAAGCCTAAAATAATGATTGCCACTGGCAGTACCCAAAGCACGATCGTTGCAGGCGTAACAGGTGGTTGATAATGAACGAAATAGCCATAGCGGTCGATCATATAATCAATGACCTCTTGCTTAGACTGACCTTCATTAACCAAAGCGATGACTTTGTCACGCAGATCTTTGGCTACGACGGCATCTGAATCTGCAATGTTTTGGTTCTGGCATTTCGGGCAGCGTAGCTCATGAGTCAGCTCTCGGAAAGTTTGCTCACGTTCAGCTGTAGCAAAGTTATATTTGTCTTCCGTTGCTTGCGCCGCTGCGGTAATCATCATTAAAAGCAAAACAATTACATATTTCATTGCGCCAACTCCTGATAGATTGCTGCAAACTTAGTGCGCCACACGCGTTCATTGATATCGCCAGTATGATGCAACAAAATCTTACCTTGCTTATCTACCAAAAAAGTCTCTGGCGCGCCTGAAACTCCAAGATCCAGCGCTAATGTACGCTCCAAATCCAGAATGTTAAATTGATATGGGTTACCAGCACGACTCAACATGTTATTGACATCTTGCCTTAATGCATTGATATCAAACTGGTCGCCAAAATCAGGATCATAAGCCTGCTCGTAATACAGACCTATTATTTTCACGCCGCGCTCTCTAAGCTCAGTTAAATAACCCAGCTCAGCGATACAGGTTGGGCACCAAGTGCCCCATACGTTCATCAGGTAGACTTCACCCTTAAGCGAGTCGGCAGTCCAGGTTTTATCACTATCCATTAAATCGGGTAATGAAAACTCAGGCATCGTGTGCCCTAAACGGCCTGTCTGAAGTTCTCTTGGGTTGCCAAATAGTCCTTGGTACAAAAATACACACAGGAAAATAAATATCAAAAAAGGCACTAAACCTAATAACTTGCGGTTCATGTTAAGCCTCCACTTGGGATAATTTTTTCACGCGGCTGCGGTAGCGTTTATCCGCAAGCACAATGAAGCCGGCAAAAGAGATAAGTAGCCCACCTAGCCACATCCAACGCACGTATGGTTTGTGATAAATCCTCAGCGACCACGCGCCTGCAGAAAGCGGCTCGCCGAGTGCTAGATATAAATCACGGAAGAAACCATCATCAATAGCGGCTTCGGTCATAAACTGCATCCCTACATCATAACGACGTTTTTCCGCGTGTAGTTCTACAACTTTCTTACCATTTTTGAATACTGTCACTACGCCTGCATGACCACCGTAGTTCGGACCTCGAATTTCTTTTACGCCATCAAAGCGATATTCGTATTCGTTTAGCATCGCCGTTTCACCCGGTTTCATGCTCACTGAGCGCTCAACTGAGTATGCAGAAGTTAAAGTCACCGATGCGATAACAAAGGCAATACCAACGTGCCCAAGTACCATCGCCCAATAGCTCAGCCCTAGCTTTTTAAAGCCGATTGCAACACTTGGGTGAACAGTCACTTTATTAAATAAGTCAGCGGCAGTAGCCACACTTATCCACACAGCTAAAGCTGTCGCAACAAATGTCAGTGGTGCCACCACTTCATAGCTCGAATACAACCACGTCGCTGTGAGCACTAAACTCACCACAATCAATACAGCCCATTTTTTAACTAGTGGCGGCATTTTATTTTGTTTCCAGCGCAGCATAGGGGCTAAACCCAGCAAAATCGCGAACGGCACGATTAGTATCGCAAACATTTGGTTAAAGAAAGGCACGCCAATAGAAATAGAACCTAAGCCCAGCTCTTTGTGGATCATAGGCAATAACGTGCCTAACAATACAATCAAGGTTGCAACTACTAAGAAGATATTGTTGATCCACAACGCCACTTCACGCGAAATGAATTGATAGCGCCCCTCGCTATATACTTGAGCTACGCGCATTGCGTAAAGCGCTAAGCTGCCACCCACAACCACAGCTAAGAATGACAGGATGTATAAACCTCGGTCAGGATCGGTTGCAAACGCATGCACCGATACGATAATGCCTGAGCGAACGATAAAGGTACCAAGTAAACATAAACTAAACGCGGTGATAGCAAGTAGTACTGTCCAAGACTTAAACACACCACGCTTTTCTGTTACTGCAAGTGAATGCAATAAAGCGGTTGCAACAAGCCAAGGCATCAGTGAAGCGTTTTCCACCGGATCCCAGAACCACCAACCGCCCCAGCCTAGCTCTGAGTACGCCCACCAACTACCAATAGTAATGCCTAGAGTAAGAAAGCCCCATGCGGCCATTGTCCAAGGACGAGACCATTTAGCCCAAGTATTATCAAGTTTACCGGTTAAAAGCGCAGCAATTGCAAAAGAGAAAGACACAGATAAGCCAACGTAACCCATATAAAGGAGTGGCGGGTGAATGATCATACCTGGGTCTTGCAATAATGGATTCAAATCACGCCCTTCAACAGGGAAGTACGGAAGCAAACGCTCAAAGGGGCTCGACATCCACAGGGTATAAAGCATAAAGCCCACACCTAAAAAGCCAAGTACGCCTAACACACGCGCTCGCAATACCCACGGTAGCGACTTCGACATCACCGCAACCAGCATGGTCCACATGGATTGCATTACCAACCACAGTAAAATTGCGCCTTCGTGTCCACCCCACGTTGAGGTGATTTTATAATACCAAGGCAAAGTACTGCTCGAATGATGCGCCACATACGCAACCGTAAAGTCATCCATTAACGTGATGTAGATCAGTACCATAAATGAGAAAACAACTAGAATACACTGACCTACAGCCAGTGAAGGAGCGGCTTTCATCAGCCTCAAATTACCCGTATAAGCACCCCACAATGGGAAAATACACAGTAATAAGCTCAATGCCATCGCCAGAACTAAGGCGAAGTAACCTATTTCTGGGACCATCTTAGTTCTCGCTGTTTAAATTATATTTTGGCTTTTCATGCTTAATGCCTTTCACGGCTTCTGCCACTTCTGATGGCATATACTCTTCATCATGCTTGGCAAGTACTTCAAACGCTTCAACTACATTAGACTCAACTAACGTCCCTTGCGCTACGATACCTTGACCTTCACGGAATAGATCAGGAAGAATGCCTTTATAACGAATAGTAACCATTGGACCGGTGTCGATAAGTTTAAATGACACATCTAAAGACGTTTCATCACGCACCACTGAACCTGGCACAACCATACCGCCAATGCGCAGTTTCTGACCGATCTGCGGTATTTCTTTTAACTCACCTTTACCTTCAACAAGCTCGCTCGGCGTGTAAAACAAATTAATATTTTCTTGTAGTGCGTAAAGCGTAAGCCCGACCGCTGCGCCAATACCAAAGATAACGGCGACAACGGTGAATAATCTTTTTTTGCGTCTAGGATTCATGCTTGCGACTCCTCTTTTGCTTTTTTAATGCGTGCTTCTCTTGCCATTTGTGCTTTAACTGCTTGCTTTAGCTTCTTACCATCCAAGATAGAGCCGACTAAAATACCAGCCAGTATTAATGCACATGAGCCAAATGAGAGCCAAACATAAAAGCCATAGCCACCCATGGCTAAAAATTCACTGAAGGATTCAAACTGCATGATTAACCCCTATTCACTAATTCGCGGACCCAAGGACGGTGTTGCTCGCTTCGTAAAATTTCATTTTTCAAACGAATTAGCGTAACCGCGCCAAGCACACCAGCAAACGCCACTATGTTGATCAACAAAGGCCACAACATGGAAGGATCAATCGCTGACGTATCAAATTTGGTGATAGTTGATCCCTGATGCAACGTGTTCCACCACTCTACCGAGAAATGAATAATAGGCAGATTAACAACCCCGACAATAGCAAGAATACAGGCAGCTCGACCACCTGATTTTTTATCTTCAAAGGCGTGATATAGAGACAAAACACCGAAATACAAAAACAATAGGATAAGCTCTGACGTCAATCTTGCATCCCAGACCCACCAAGCTCCCCACATAGGTTTACCCCAAGCCGCACCGGTGATTAACGCAATCGCGGTCATTGCTGCACCAATAGGTGCAATGGCAATAACCGCCAGTTCAGCATTACGAATTTGCCATACCAAGGCAACAATAGCCGCAATAGCCATAGAAGAGTATGCACCCATTGACCAGATAGCCGACGGCACATGAATAAAGATAATACGATAGCTGTCTTTTTGTTGGTAGTCGGCTGGCGCATAGGCTAACCCCCAAACCCATCCAACAATTAAGCACACTACCGCAATCACGGCAAAGTAAGGAAGCAAGGTGTTACACAGTTGGTAAGCACGCTCCGCTTTGGCATAAGGATGTAACCACTTCCACATTTTAACTTACACTCACTCTTAAAGCTGACGATATGGCAATTGGTGCGGCAATAATTGCGACGGCAAGCATCGCACCAAGGATTGCAAGCTGACCACCATATGCTAAAGACATGCTACTGGTATCTATGGCGGACGTTGCAAAAATCAATACGGGGATATAAAGCGGTAGGACGAGTAAACTCATTAAAATACCACCCTTTTGCAATGCAACGGTGAGTCCTGCGCCAATAGCCCCAATAAAACTTAATAACGGTGTACCTATCAGTAAGGTCAATACAGTTGCATTGAGAGACTGCGATTCGAGATTCATTAACAGCGCGAACAAGGGCGCAAGCACCACCATTGGCAAACCACTGATTGTCCAATGCGCTGCTACTTTTGCTAATACTGATAGCGATAAAGGATAAGGTGAAGCAATCAATTGCTCTAATGAGCCGTCGTTGTAATCGTCCCTAAATAATTTATCTAGACCTAACATAGTCGATAAAAGCGCCGCTACCCAAATAATACCCGGTGCCATTCTGGTAAGCAGCGCAGGTTCAGGTCCAATCGCTAACGGAAATAAGGTGATCACGATAAGGAAAAACAACAAAGGATTGACTATCTCAGCGCGTTGTCTAAAGGCCAAGGTCACATCTTTGGCATAAACCGATTTAAAAGCTAACCAATAAGAATGTTGAGTCTGCATTACAAACGGTACTCCAACGCCAAGGTTTGTAACTGTGCAAAATGTGCGGTGAGATCTTGGTGGGTCGTCAATAAAATGGCGCCCCCCTTGTCTAGATGAGACTGAAATTGGGTTTGCAACATGGCGACCCCTTTTTTATCCAGCGCAGTAAATGGTTCATCTAGCACCCAAAGCTTGGCTTGATTTAGCCACAAACGTACTAACGCAACACGGCGCTGTTGACCCGCTGATAACGTCCGCACAGGTACATCTTCAAGCCCTATTAAACCGAGCTTGGCAAGCAGTGTATAAACTTCTTCTTCATCGGCCTGAGCGCCGTGAACCATAAGCCAATGTTGGACATTTTCGTAGGCACTAAGTTGTTGATTGACACCTGTCTTATGACCAATAAATAATAAATCGGCAGCGAATGAATCATAATCATCACGGATATCAGTGCTGTTGTAGCGGATCAGCCCTTCGTCCGCTCTGGCGAACCCAGCAATGATCCTCAACAAAGAGGTTTTTCCGGCACCATTTGGGCCTTCAATTTGCATGATCTGCCCCGCATGGAGAGTGAAACTTAATGAGTCAAACAAGCATCTATCTTGTTTGGTACAAGTGACGGCGTCTATCTCTAGCAAACTTGGGCTTCTCTTTACCTAAAATTGGGTGTTAGTCTAACATAATGGTATGGTAATACGAATAATCCGATGCGACCGATTAGCGAAAATTTGATTTAAAATAATGAATAAGCTGCCAATTACAACAAATACGACGACAGCATCTGTGATAAGCACAGATAATAGCGAAGTATCGAGATTAGACTTAGCCAAAAACCAACCGTTTGCAGCAAAGAATATCCAAATTAGTAACGATAAACTAAAAATGGATGTGGCAATTGATGGTCGCTGGCAAACTATCCAACTTGCGCTTAAGCCTCCAACCCAGCCCAATCAGCTTCCAGAAGCACAGGTTAATATCGACGAAACTGGCAAGGTGGTCACCTTTCAAACGCCCAAGTTACAAGCGCAAGTAACGCTGACAAAACAGCTTTTTGATATTTTTACGACGCTAAAAACGCATACGCCAAGCCCTGTAGTCCAATCTCCAGCAACCACGTTGCCAGACGCCACATTACACATTAAGGCGCTTGATTTAAAAGTACCGCTTCCGCAAGCCGTGGCACAATTGCTCGCAAGTGAAAACAAACTCATTGCGCATCTTAGTGCCCAACAAAGTAATGTTTCCTTGCAGGTCGTCAATCAATTTAAAGACTTGCTGTTTAGTACGGCTTTGCCTAAGTCAATGATTGCAAAACTTATCTCTAGTCAACTTAGCAGTGTTGATGTGAAGCCGCAGCCAAGTCGGATAACACTTAACATTCATGACCGTTCAGTAACCTTATCGCCAATAAGCAGTAACTGGCCTGCAGCAACCACATGGCAAAAGGGCGAAGTAAAAACAGCTTTCAATGGAATTGATATCACAAAATCTACACAACAAGTAAAAGTAGAAACCATAAAGCCGCTTAGCGCTTTGCTGCAACAAGTCACTGCAGTGAATAAGGAAGTTCCCTCACCACTTGAGTCACGCTTAGTATCTGTACATACGCTGGCGTATGACAAACCGTTACTTGAAGTCAATCTGCAACAAATTAAGTCAACGGTAGTAAAAGCGTTGCAAGTACTGATCGGAAGACCTTTTGGGAAGCCACTCACAAATCAGGTTGATCAGCCCGCGAACTCCCCAGTCAAGAAAGGTAAAAATGATGTTTTAAGTCGTTCGGTCTCAACTCTGCTTGCGCCAAGCGAGAAAGTAAGTGCTCACAATGAAAATAAGCCGAGCACGCCACTACAACAACTCTCAAACCAAATAAAACTTAATCTTACAGAGCTGATGGCAAAACAACCATTACCATTGCAAAAAAGTCACTTACCTTTGCAAAAAAGTCACTTACCTTTGCAAAGCGAAAAGTTAGCCAACTCCATTGCTCGTTACTTACAACACCAGCTCGCAGAGACACCAAAATATCAAGCGCCACCGGTCGATTTTGAGGTGAAACAAAAAGCCCTGTCCTTATTATTGGACACCCTCACAGGTAAACAATCGCTTAGCAATAAGCAAGTTGAACAGCTGACACAAGTCTTAGAGCGGCCGCTTTATCGTAAAGCGAGTTCTGCGTCTGTAGATTCTGCTAAAACGTTCCAGTTGCAATCTACACATTCACAAAGCACACAAGTAACAGCTACGCCTTCTCAAGTACCGCAGCCTACCAGCAATCAGATTAAAGGGGTTATTGAAGCCCTGCTTACTCTGCCCATGGCTAAACCCGAACAAAAAGAAAACACACCAAACATGTTACGCCAAGCTTCTGCAACCATCGAAAAGCTCGCAAAAGCAGATACATTCAAACAAACTCCTGAATTGCAGAAATTAGTAAATCAAGCATTTTCGCGCTTGCTCGATGACCGTTCAGTCAACGCCCTTACCGTTAAAAACCAGTTAGAAAGCCAACTGGGCATGGCAACCTTTACCAACACACCAGCAAGTTTAACCCAATCGAGCTTTACACAAATGTTGGACCGCTTAATTGTATCGCTATTAGGTAGTCAGGTGGCAAGCCTAGCTCAAAGCAATGAGCAAGCAACGCAAAAAATACAAGCATTGCTGGATGCGCTGCTACCACAGCTGAAGTTGATCTCACCCAAGCAAACAGCAGATGCATTACAACAACCACAAGCAAAAGAGCTGTTAAACGAGTTGGGACAACTACATAATCAATTACAACCGCAACAATCACAAACCACAGCTACCAGCTCTGCGAAACAAGACAGCGAAACACAGTTGATCGTTAACCTGCTCTTCCCCACCAAAGTAGGACAAGAGCAACAGCAAACACAGTTACAAATAGGTGAATATAAAAAGTCGCCCAAACCTGGTATGCCAGAGAAGTCTGTGTGGTTTATTCGTCTTTGTTTTGATTTTGCAGAAAAAGGTCAGATCCATGCCCAAGCCGAGCTGATGGATAAAGCCCTAGAATGTGCATTAGTAGCCACCTCCAATCAGGTCAAGCAGCTCGCAGAGCCACATTTGGCAACGCTCAGACATAAGTTAGCATCTCATGGTCTACAAGTCGCTGAAATAGGCCTTAGGGAAGAAGCCAGCTTTCAAGATAAGTTCTTTAATGAACACGCAATTATCAACATTAAGGTGTAAAAGAGATGACACAAAAATCTGCTATCGGACTGTTATATGAAGCTGGAAGCGCACCTCAGGTCACCTTTAAAGGATATGGCGAGCTGGCAGAGGAAATTATTGCGCTGGCAAAAGAGAAAAACATCATGATCCATGAGGATGAATCATTAGCACAAACACTCAGTGCACTTGAGTTACACCAAGAGATCCCAAGGGAGCTCTACTATGTGATTGCTGAACTCATCGCTTTTTCTTACGTTATGCGTGGTAAGTTTCCACCTGGCTGGGAAGGTTTTCGTGGCAAGCTAGATATTAAGGCATAGCCAAAACTTCCTAACTTGCTACTTTCTAACTTGCTACTTTCTAGACGATTATTTTGATTTGTTATGTAAAGACATGAGCAGCTCTGCCTCAGCTCTTGGCAACTCACACTCGCGCATCACCTCTTCAATATCAGCGCCAAGTTCCACCATTTTCACGGCACGAGAATACATTTTTGCGTCGGGGTCATCATATTTCTGTGCCGCTTGCTGATTCGCAACATCATTTAATTCTTGCTCGGTTGCGACCACCCGCTTGCCAATACTCATGATACTGGCACGTAACTCTGCAACTTCGCTGCGTAATATTGCTATTTGTTGCTCAGATCCTTGTAGTGAGCTCGAAAGTTGCGCTGTTTGGCCCTGCGCATTCTGTAATTTTTTACCCAGCACAAAAACAAACCTCAAGCATACTAACGCAAGTATGCTTGAGGTTATTGATATGACGAGTAAAACGGTTTGTGCGTTTACTACTTCAGACATCTAGATATGACTCAGCTCATCCCATTCATCATCGCTTAATAGCTTATTAAGATCGACTAAGATCAATAGCTCGCCTTCTCGATTTGATACGCCTTGGATAAACTTAGCGCTTTCTTCGGTGCCAATGTTTGGCGCGCTGTCAATTTCCGAGCTACGTAAGTAAACCACCTCAGCAACGCTATCGACTAAGATACCTATAACTTGCTTTTCAGCTTCGATAATCACAATTCTTGAATTATCCGTTACTTCCGCACTTTGCAGACCAAACCTAGCTCGCGTGTCTATAACCGTTACAACGTTACCACGCAGATTAATGATCCCGAGTACGTAGCTTGGCGCACCTGGGACTGGTGCAATTTCGGTATAACGTAATACTTCTTGCACTTGCATTACATTGATACCGTAAGTTTCCTCTTCAAGCTTGTAAGTAACCCATTGCAATACTTCATCATTACTATCAGCATTTTTGTCTGCAGAAAGTAGTCTATCTTGGCTCATGGTTTCACTCCATCAATATACTAGTTACTGCTCTCGACTATCGAGGCCTTGTTCTAGCAAACGGTTTAAATTCTCTACATCAATCAGCGCGCACATTTTCTCTTTAATCACCCCAGCCAACCAAGGCCGTTTACCATCCGCTGTGCGCCACTTTATGTCTTCAGGCTTGAGGGTTAAATTGTTGACTAGTTTCTCTGCTAACAGTCCCCAGTTACTATCCCCAAGCGTAATCAAATACTGGTAATCCAGAGCATCTTCTAATTCTGGTGTTAACTTCTCAGGCATTACCCATCGCGCAGTATCAACAACATTAAGCTTTTCTTCACGATTTAGCATCACGCCTTTAAACCATTTAGGTTTACCAAAGAGTTGATTGACTTCACCCAGTTGGTGTATTCCCCCAAGTGATTTAAGCGGAACCGCCAGTGTTAAGCCTGCAACTTCAAAAAACAATGCCTGAAATTCACCTTCTTGATAGGCTTCCCTTGCAGAAACAGATTCTATCGTTGTCTGTTCTTTGATAATAGATGTATTTTCAGTGACTTCAAGATCTTGAGCTAATTTACCCGCTTGTTCTTCAATAACTTCACTCGCCGACTCCTGAGGCTCTGTTGCAACGACAACTGGAAGGTCTGTATCCTCAAGTTCGGATTCCGGCTCTTTTACTTGTTCAAGTAGCTTTGCAACCGGTGATAATTCGCATTGTTCAATCTCTGGCTCCTCTTGTAATAGGGCGCCAAGATACTGCTTCATCACCTTTTCATTTGCAAATAAATGCTTACTCATTATTCTCTCTAGCTTAACTGCTTCAAATAGTCCAATAATGCACGATAAGCGAACACGCCTCGTGATTTAGGACAAAATTGTACTGGGACTTGCTGTGCAAGACTCGCATCCCTAAATTTGGTATCTACAGGAACCACACCTGGCCAAACGGCCTCTTTGTATGTTGCTAGCAACGTTTTATACGCCTCTAACGACGCTTTGGTCCGTTTATCATACATAGTTGGAATAATAGTATATTGATACTGTTTTTGCTGTGAAGACTGCATCAGCTCCATCGTGCGCATCATTCTATCTAGCCCCTTCAACGCCAAAAATTCAGTTTGGACAGGTACTAAAATTCGCTCACTCGCTGCTAATGCGTTAACCATCAGTACCCCAAGCACTGGTGGGCAGTCTAAAATAGCATAGTCATATTGATCCGCTATTTTTTCGAGCGATTTCTTTAAGATAAGCCCCATGCCCGTTTTATTACCCATACTACGATCAAGCGTAGCAATGGCCATAGTGGCAGGCAAAATATCAAGATTCTCTATGGTTGATGGGCAAAGAGACTGTAAAATTTCTTCACTCGTCATGCTGCTGCCGCGTGCAAAAATATCATACACACTGACTTCTAACTCTTCAGAATCAATACCAAAGTAATATGTCAGTGAAGCATGTGGATCAGTATCAATAAGCAAAACTCGGTGACCCTGCTCAGCAAGAATGCCTCCTAAGCTCACCGTCGTCGTGGTTTTACCCACGCCACCTTTTTGATTTGCTACTGTCCAAATTTTCACTCTATATTCCTTCGCTTATCACTATTGATTTCGTTCAATAGATACTATACCAACTCAGTGTTATTCATTCTTTTTAGACGTTTGATATTTACAAGCTTCAAGCAAAGCAACCAAGTAATGACTTGGTCTATTGGTTACCCGCTTCTTTATTAATTCTCGCAGCAAAGTCTTGTAGGGCGATACTATCCGACGAAAGTCCAGCGCCAGCGACAGCTTGAGGCATACCATAAACAACACAAGTCGCTTCATCTTGCGCCCAAATAGTGGCCCCCACCTGTTTTAGCATACGAGCACCATCTCGGCCATCTGCGCCCATTCCCGTTAGGACAATCGCTAACGTGTCGCCACCATAAGCTTTTGCAACACTTGCAAATGTCACATCAACGCTGGGTTTATAGGTGATCCTTGGACTATCATCTTCAAACACTTTTAGTGTCTTACTGCCACCGCGATTTTCAACCAGCATTTGCTTACCGCCAGGTGCTAAATAGGCCACACCAGGCATTAATCTATCACCTTGCTCAGCTTCTTTAACCTTAATTTGGCATAAACTATTTAATCTTGCTGCAAACGCAGGTGTAAATGCGGCTGGCATGTGCTGGATAAGTAAAATTGGATGAGGAAAGTTTGCTGGCAGCTGCGTCAATATTGTTTGTAGTGCAACGGGTCCACCTGTCGATGTACCAATTGCAACCAGTCCATATTTTTTACCCGATGCTCTAGCACCCGCAGCACTGGACGTGCCACCAGATACCGGCCTCTGAAAACTTCTATCCGGTTGAGGGATCGTTGCTCGTCCTGTATCAGCGCGAGTTGCTCTAGACTCGACGCGCTTTGGTGGAGTCGCAATACTAGGGCGAGTAAAACGGCTAACGCGACGGCGACCAATTTCCTTTACCTTATTTTGTAATGATTTAATTGCTTCTTCGCTATTACGAGCGATGTCTTCAAACTTTTTCGGTAAGAAATCTACAGCGCCTGCATCCAGTGCATCTAACGTAGCACTAGCGCCTTCACGAGTTAACGAAGAAAACATTAAGATTGGGGTCGGCGTGGCCTGCATGATCTGCTTCACCGCACTGATCCCATCAAGCACAGGCATTTCCACGTCCATCGTAATTACGTCTGGACGCAATGAAGCGGCCTTTTCAACCGCCTCCTTTCCATTAACTGCAAAATCTATAACTTTGATTTCACTGTCTTTTTCTAAAATCTCACTGACTCGACGACGAAAAAAACTAGAATCGTCTACGACTAACACTTTAACTGCCATTGGCAACGCTCTTTAATTTGCTCTACAGCAGAGCAGCAAATGCTGCTCTAGAATTCGAACTACGCCTAATAAAATTAGGCGTAGTGTTTTAATAAGTTGGGGACATCAAGGATTAGCGCAATACCACCATCAGATGTGATGGTAGCACCGGCCATACCTGGTGTACCTTGTAACAAGGCATCTAGTGGTTTGATTACTACTTCTTCTTGGCCTATCAGAGAATCAACCACAAAACCGACTTGTTTGGTACCAATTTGCGCAATGACAACATGGCCTTCAGCCTTTCTCATGCTCCTGTTCGCACCTTTTACTAACCAATGTTCAAGATAAAACAACGGAATTGCTTTTTCTCTCACTATGATAGTCAACTGACCATCAACCACATTCGTTTTAGTCAAATCTAAATGGAATATCTCGTTCACACCTGCAAGTGGTAACGCAAACGTTTGCTCTCCGACTATCACCATCAATGTAGGCAAAATAGCCAGTGTAAGCGGTACTTTTATCTCTAATACGGTACCAACACCCAGTTCTGATTGGATATTTACCGAGCCATTCAATTGAGTGATCTTCGTTTTAACAACGTCCATCCCAACACCACGACCAGAAATGTCTGAAATTTGTTCTTTTGTCGAGAACCCTGGTGCAAAGATCAAATTATAGGCTTCGGTATCGGACAGTCGGCTTGCTTGATCGGAGTCAATCACGCCTTTATTTATAGCAATTTTCTTAAGCTTCTCAGGATCCATACCGGCGCCATCATCTCGGATGGTGAGAAGAATGTGATCTCCCTCTTGAGATGCTGACAATGTGACCGTACCCATTCTTGGTTTGCCCGACGCTTCGCGTACGTCAGGCATTTCAATGCCGTGATCTACTGAGTTTCTCACTAAGTGGACCAATGGATCTGCAAGCGCTTCAACCAGGTTTTTATCTAAATCCGTCTCTTCGCCTTGTAAAACTAGATTGATTTCTTTTTTCAAGCTGCGGGCAAGGTCTCTCACTACTCGAGGAAAGCGACCAAATACCTTTTTGATTGGCTGCATCCGCGTTTTCATCACGGCGCCCTGCAAATCAGCGGTGACTACATCAAGGTTCGAAATAGCTTTACCCATGCTTTCGCTGTTGGTGTTATTAGCTAAGCTAACCAAACGGTTACGAACCAATACTAATTCGCCAACCATATTCATGATTTCATCAAGGCGTTTAGTATCAACTCGGACCGTAGTCTCAGCCTGTGCCGCAGGTTTCTTCGCAGCGGCTGGCGCAGAAGCTTTTGCAGCCTCTGGCTCTTTTTGCGGTGCTGGAGTCGCAGGTTTAGCTTCAACTTTAGGCGCAGGCTTTGGAGCAGGTTTCGGTGCTGGCGGTGCTTTAACAGGCTCAGGTTGAGCAGACTTAGTATCTGAGACATCTACTGGCGATTCATCTACCGCTTTAGGTGCACTGCCTTTACCATGAAGCTCGTCCAGCAAAGCTTCAAACTCATCGTCGGTAATTTCTTCGTCACCAGTAGACCCACTTGGGGCTACTGGTGAGGTTGATTTAGCCTTAGGTTCACTCGCTTCTGGGGCAACAGCATCTTCTGCATTTGGTGCTCCACCGAATTTACCAACACCATGGAGTTCATCTAAGAGGTTATCGAACTCGTCATCGGTGATATCACCATCATCTGCGGTTGATACAGCTTCAGGTTTAGTCGCCGGAGCAGCAGCAGGACCATTACCTGAACCGTGTAGTTCATCTAATAGATTTTCAAATTCTTCTTCTGTTATCTCATCAATGCTGGAGCCGCTATCATCGCCTGAATCAACATCCGCGTCGAATAAAATATCATCCGCACTTAAATCTGGCACCACAGGTTCTGGCTCAGAAACAGGTTCGTCAATCACTTCACTGACTTCGTCTTCAGATGCTGGCTGGCTAAGTTTGTGGAGTGTTTCAAGCAACACAGGATCGGCCGCTTCTGGTTCCTCACGGTTTTGAATACAAGCGAACATTTCGTTGATCGTATCCAAAGATTGCAAAATAACATCCATCAATTCGGAAGTTACTTTTCGCTGCCCTTGTCGTAGTACATCAAACACATTCTCCGCACCGTGACAGGCATCAACCAGTTCGGTCATACCTAGGAAGCCAGCTCCACCTTTTACGGTATGGAAGCCACGGAAAATCGCATTGAGAAGTTCTTTATCTTCAGGGTTATTTTCTAGTTCAACAAGCTGTTCAGATAACAGTTCTAATATTTCACCTGCTTCAACAAGAAAGTCCTGCAAGATATCTTCATCGACTTCAAAGCTCATACACACTCTCCAACTAGAAGCCTAAACTAGATAGCAAGTCATCGACTTCGTCTTGACCAGAAACCACGTCATCTCGCGATTCAGCGTCAATAATTGGACCTTCAGGTCCAGACAATTCATCACTGATAGTCTCGGTTGTTTTTATTTCGTTTTCATTCGCTTTCACAGCAGTTGAAGGCGCTTCATCTGAAGTACCAAAAACAGTCAGGAGGTGAATGAGACTATCTTCTACTTCTCTCACAAGCTCAATGACGCGCCGAATAACCTGCCCAGTCAAATCCTGATAGTCCTGAGCCATCAGCACATTAGTCATTAAACCTTGTAATTCGTCTGTACGTGTCTTTGAAGTCTGCATAAAGCTGTCGAGATCATGACACAGAGATTTAAACTCACCGAGTTGAATGTCTCTGCTCATCAATCGATCCCAAGTGGGCTTTATTTGCGCTAACTCATCCGCTAGATTCTGCGCAAGAGGTAAGCTTTCTTCGACCGCGTCCATCGTTTTGTTAGCAGCGCTTTCTGTCATTTCCATAACATAATTAAGGCGCTGCTTGGCGTCAGGAATAGCCTCTGTCGTGAGATCTGCGAGGCGAGTATCCAGCTCAAAGTTCTTCAAGGACTCGTGTAATTGGCGAGTCAGCTTTCCGACTTCTGCAAATAACTCCGATTGCTCTTTGTTAGCAGCTTCTAAAATCAGCTGGTCAGCTTTTTCTTGTTCACCTTGCTCTAGAAGCTCAACAAGTTGCTTAGCTTGTTCAAGTGTAATTTGAGGCGCAGCATTTACAGACATAGGCCATATCCCCTTGCTGTTAGCCTAGTCGCTCAAATACTTTTTCAAGCTTAGTTTTGAGCGTACCCGCAGTAAACGGCTTAACAATATATCCGTTCACCCCAGCTTGCGCTGCTGCAACAATTTGTTCTTTTTTCGCTTCTGCGGTAACCATCAACACTGGAATGTGCTTAAGCTTTTCATCTGCGCGTATTGCACGAAGCAAATCAATACCTTGCATGCCCGGCATATTCCAATCAGTTACTACAAAGTCAAACTCCTGATTTTGTAGCATCGGAAGTGCTGTACTACCATCATCAGCTTCTTGAACATTGGTAAAGCCTAAATCTCTTAATAGGTTTTTGATTATTCTTCTCATAGTAGAGAAATCATCAACCACGAGAATCTTCATGTTCTTATCCAAAACTTCCTCCAGTGAGGTTCGAACCCAACTATTTTATGTACTCTAATTTATCCAGTCATTGATTTTAGCTTTAAGCTTTATCATTGCCTGACCGTGAATTTGGCTTACTCGAGATTCACTGACATCAAGGATGGCACCAATCTCTTTTAAATTCATTTCGTCGTTATAGTAAAGTGATAAAACCAGAGCATCCCTTTCGGGTAACGCTTTGATAGCATTTACTAAAGACTCGTTAAAACGTTCATTTTTAACGTTATTAAACGGTTTGTCTAGCGCAAAATCGCTGTTTGCTGGGGTTATCACGTCTTCATCAACCCCAAGATCCTCAATCCCGATGACTTTACTTGCATTTACATCATGTAAAATATGATGGTACTCATCTAGAGATATATCAAGTTTTTCAGCGATTTCAGTGTCTTTTGGTTCTCGACCAAGGAGAGATTCTAACTCGGAGATAGCTTCTGCAACCATTCTGCTATTTTTGTGAACAGAACGAGGCGCCCAATCACCACGACGGATTTCATCCAGCATTGCGCCTCGAATACGGATCCCCGCAAAGGTCTCGAAACTAGCGCCTTTAGTTGCATCGAAATTTTTAGATGCTTCAATCAATCCAATCATACCTGACTGGATCAGATCGTCGAGTTGCACACTTGCCGGAAGTCGAGCAATCAGGTGGCATGCCACTTTTTTGACAAGTGGAGCATGCCGTTCAACCACCTTATGAATGTGGTCTGAAGTTTGATATCCCGCAGCTCTATTGACCGGAGAAGCCATAATCACCCGTTCACAAGTTGTTCAATGAAAAATTCTAGATGACCGGAAGGTTGATGCGGAATTGGCCATTTAACTGCCTTAGCAGCAAGTCCCTTAATCGCAATCGCCGCAGGGGAACTCGGAAATAAATCCACGATAGCTCTTTGTCTGCGAGAAGATTTACGCATGTTTTCGTCAAACGGTACGGTGGCCACTAATTCCAGTGCTACATCAAGAAAACGGTCTGTAACTTTTGAAAGTTTAGCAAATAATTCTTGCCCTTCACGCATACTGCGGACCATATTGGCAACAATTTTAAAACGATAGACACCATGCTCTCTGCTCAAAACTTTGATTAACGCGTAAGCATCTGTAATGGAAGTCGGTTCATCACACACAACAACCATCACATCTTGTGCAGCTCGAGAGAAGCTCAGAACCATATCTGAGATACCGGCTGCGGTATCAACAATTAATACATCAAATTGCGTGTTAAGCTCGCTAAATGCACGAATAAGTCCTGCATGCTCCGCGGGAGTCAGCTCTACCATACTTTGAGAGCCTGAGGTCGCCGGCACAATTTTAATTCCAGCGGGACCTTCTACGAGAATCTCATCTAGTTCACATTCACCCGACAACACGTGTGACAGATTCTTTTCTACCCTTAGACCTAACATCACATCACAGTTTGCCAAGCCCAAGTCCGCATCTAAAACGAGAACTCGCTGTCCTTGTTGGCCCATAGCGATGGCAGTATTAAGCGAGACGTTGGTTTTACCCACCCCACCTTTTCCACCGGTCACGGCTATTACTTTTACACCCTGGTTGCTATTTTGACTCATTCTACGCAGGCCACTTGCTTGATCTAAAACTGTGTTAATCATACATTCCTACTGACTCTGACGCTACAGGTACACGTCGAGAGTGCTGTGCTTTTATTCTTTTTAAATACAATTGCTCAGCCTTTTTTACTAGCTTTTGAGCATTTGCTACGCGAATGTCTTCTGGCACTCGCTGACCGTTGGTAAGATACCCTATTGGCAAGCGATTTTGAATCGCTATGCTAATTATCTCACCTAAACTTAGACTTTCATCAAGTTTTGTGAAAATACAGCCACTTAAATTTACTTTTTTGAAGTGTCTTACTGTTTCTTGTAACACATTCATCTGTGCTGTCGCACTCAATACCAAATAGCTGCGAATATCTACTCTCGCGCTACGCATAAGTGTATTTAACTGTTCAGTTAAGCGCAAATCTCTTTGACTCATTCCCGCCGTATCTATTAATACTAGACGCTTATTGCGTAAATGATAAAGCACTTCTGCAAGTTCATTTGCATCTTTAACTTGTTTAACCGGACAACCAATGATTCTACCATAGGTAGCTAACTGCTCGTAAGCGCCAATTCTGTAGGTATCAGTAGTTATTAACGCCACTTTATCTGCACCGTATTTTTGTGCGCCTAATGCCGCTAATTTTGCAACCGTTGTGGTTTTACCAACACCAGTTGGACCCACCATCGCAAATACGCCACCTTGACGAAGAATATCATTGTTAGTAGTGTGCATTTGGTTGATCACCATGTTTAACAATGCATTCCAGGCTTCTTTACGAGAAACATCATCAGGGATAAAGCATGCCATTTGCTCAGCAACGTCTTTGTCTATACCCATTCCTTCCAGACGGTCTACAAGACACGCACGGGTTGGATCGCGACGAGCCATTTCTTGTTTCATTAGACCGGATACTTGATGTTCAAGTAATTGACGAATAGCGTTCATTTCTTCACGCATTGCACTCATTTCGTCAGGCTTGGCATTTAACTCAGGTAAATCGTCACCAAAACCGTTGTCTAACTCATCCGACTCGCCCCAATGCTGTGGCTGCTCAAATGCATCATCATCAAAGTCAAAAGATTGGCGACGAGATTGCTGTGGCTTCGCTTGGTATACCGGTGCAGCAGTTTGTGTTTTACGTTGGCTGCTTAACATTTGCTCTGTATCAATCCCCGACTGGGAGAACATAGAAGCAAGTTCTGGTGAGCGTGGGCGCGGTGCCTGACGCTCTAGCAATGCCGCTAAGCTATCGGCAACTTGCGCTTGTTTTGCTGGCTGTGCTTGGCGAGGCTCTGGACGGACAAAGCGGGTCGGAGCCTCGTTTGAGGCAGTCGCACGGGCAGCTGGAGCTTGCTTAACAGGTGCAGCAGCACGGTCATTATCAACTGCTGCGACGATTTCAACACCATCTGCTAACTTTTTGTTAGACATAATGACAGCATCTGCACCAAGCTCTTCTTTTACTTCATTTAAAGCCGTACGCATATCTTTTGCGAAGAAACGTTTAATTTTCATGTTACAGCCCCTTTATCCTCTATTGTCCAACCGAGCTCACTATCTTAATTTGTCTTTCTTCCGGCACTTCTTGATATGACATCACTCTAAGACCTGGAATTGTATGTTTAACAAATCGAGATAGCACACTTCTTAACATACCTGAGGTTAATAAGATGGACGGTTCCCCTAGCATTTCTTGGTTGTGATGTGCTTCTCTCAATGATTCTTGAAGCCTCTCAGCCAAGCCAGGTTCAATACCTGCCCCCTCATCACCTGCGTTCTGAAGTGACTGATGCAACATCTGTTCCAACTCAGGTGCCAATGTTATGACAGGAATTTCTTCTTCGCTTCCAACGGCATCTTGAACAATCAATCTGCGTAATGAAATCCTCACCGCAGCCGTTAACACATCAGGGTCTTGGCTACGTGGACCGTACTCAACTAAGGTTTGTACAATTGAGCGCATATCTCGAATTGCAACGCCCTCATTAAGCAAATTTTGCAGTACTTTTACTACGGTAGTGAGCGGTAAAATATCAGGCACTAAACCTTCTACTAATCTAGGATGACTTTTCGCAAGCATATCTAATAGATTTTGTACTTCTTCATGACCAAGTAATAGTGACGCATTATTCGTCAATAATTGACTGATATGTGTTGCCACCACAGTTGCAGCATCTACTACTGTATAGCCAAGTGAATGCGCTTCATCTTTTTGGTCTGGCTTAATCCATACTGCATCTAAGCCAAATGCCGGATCTTTAGTCTCTATGCCTTTAATCGGCCCAAACACCTGCCCTGGATTAATTGCAAGTTCGTCGCCATGCTTCAACTCACCGGTTCCAGAGCCCACTCCCATTAAAGTAATGTTGTATGCATTTGGGTCTAATTCTAGGTTATCGCGAATATGTACTGGCGGTACTAAAAAGCCCAATTCCTGAGATAGCTTTTTACGCACCCCTTTAATACGACTGAGAAGCTCCCCACCTTGGGCTTGGTCAACTAGAGGAATTAGGCGATAACCTACCTCTAAACCAATCACATCAACAGGTTGTACATCATCCCAACCAAGCTCTTTTTGATCTTGTTGCTGACCACCTTTTGTGGCAGACCCTTTGGCAGCTTGTTCCGCTTTTTCGATCTCCGCCTTTTTCTTTTGCTGACTTGTGTAATAGGCTATATAGCCAAGTAATACACCTAATCCTAAGAATGCAACATGTGGCATGCCAGGAACGAGTCCCATAGTGATCAAAATGCCTGACGCGATAGCCAGCGACTTTTCATTACCCAGTTGGCTTTTAAACTGATCGCCCATGTTGTGCGATTCATTTTGACGCGTTACGACAATTGCAGTGCCAATTGAGAGTAAAAGAGAAGGAATTTGCGCGACCAGACCGTCACCGATTGTCAGCATGGTATATACTTCCATCGCGTGACCAAAGCTTAAATCATGCTGGATCATCCCAACGAAAAGGCCACCTATTATATTAATGGCAAGGATCACGATACCTGCAATAGCATCACCTTTAACGAATTTACTTGCACCGTCCATTGAACCGTAAAAATCGGCTTCTCGAGTCACTTCTTCACGACGGGATCTAGCATCATCTGCAGAGATAAAACCGGCATTTAAGTCCGCATCAATGGCCATTTGCTTGCCAGGCATGGCATCGAGAGTGAAACGCGCGGACACCTCAGAAATACGGCCCGCACCTTTGGTAATTACGACAAAGTTAATAATAATAAGAATAAGGAATACAACTAAACCGACGGCGTAGTTACCACCAATAACAACACTACCAAAGGCTTCGATCACCTTACCTGCCGCATCACCACCATTATGACCTTCAAGTAATACGACGCGAGTACTCGCTACGTTTAGTGCCAATCGCATGATAGTCGCGATCAGTAGTACCGCCGGAAACATACCAAATTCGAGTGGCTTCAAGGTATAAACAGTCACCAATAGCACCACAAGTGCCAATGCAATGTTGAAGGAAAATAGAATATCAAGCAAAAAAGGAGGTAACGGTAGAATAACCATGCCAAGTGCTGCAAGCACCAACAATGGAGTACCCACACCTTTAGCATATTCTTTTTTATCTCGATTGAGTTGTTGTAAAACTGCTTTAAATTCCATAACTTAACACAAGCAAAAAATTGACACATAGCAACAAATGCAATATACGTTCCAATTAATAGCTTATTTTTATGAGAGCAATTTTAGTGCTTCAAATCGTCTGGGATTGGTAAATCTCGAGTAAGTGCAACGGGTCTTTTCCCTTTGCCTTTTTGGAAACGATTCAGCTGAAATACATAAGCAAGTACCTGTGCAACCGCGGTAAACAATTGTTCAGGGATTTGATCACCCACTTCGGTAGTGTGGTAAAGCGAACGAGTCAATACGGGTGACTCCACTATCGGCACTTCATTTCCTTTGGCTATTTTTCTAATTTGCATCGCAAGCTCATCAACCCCTTTTGCAATAACAATAGGCGCCCCTGCTCGTTCAGTATCGTATTTAAGCGCAACCGAATAGTGAGTAGGGTTGGTCACAACAACATCGGCATCTGGTACATCTTGCATCATACGCCTTTGTGACATTTCTCTTTGCGTGCGGCGGATCCGCGCCTTTATTTGCGGATCACCTTCCGAGTTTTTGTATTCATCCTTGACTTCTTGCAGCGTCATTTTTAACTGCTTATGGTGATTATAGCTTTGATAGGGCGCATCAATTGCGGAGATCACAATCATAGTGCAACTAAGCGCTAAAAACATCCACGCAATGATTTCTAACGCATGTTCTATACTCGAAGGGATTTGTTCAATACTCAAGTGTAATATTTCGTTAAAATACATATTGATAAGCAAGATTGCAAAGCCTGCAACTAATACAAACTTAAGAACTGACTTCAATAACTCAATCGCCGCTTGTGGGCCTAACATTCGCTTCAGTCCCTTCATCGGTGACATTTTACTTGCTTTAGGTGCAGCCGCTTGCCAAGAAAAGTTAAAGCCACCGAGTAACGTATTCCCCACTATTCCGGCAATTGCGATAATAAAAACGAACATAGCCATTGGGAATAGCAGCTCAGCGCCAATATCTCCCCACACAGCAAACATTTTGGTTGTATCGTAGGTTTCATTGCGATTAAGCGACAACATTCGCCCCATCACGTTGTAAAGCGCTTTTCCTATGCCAGGACCATACATCAGCAAAGCAATAGCAGAAAACAACAAGACAAATGTAGTCCCAAGCTCCTTAGAACGGGCTACCTGGCCTTTACTCCTCGCATCACTTATCTTCTTGGAGGTGGGTTCTTCGGTGCGTTCTTGACCTGAATCTTCTGCCATTTCAAACTCCTAAACCGTGCAACCAATTAAGTCGCACATCAGCTCCGTCATTTTGAGCCATTGAAACTCAAATTGTGCTAAGAAGTTTCCCAATGTCGCCCAAATAATGGTAAGACCCGCAACCAGCGTAAAAGCAAACCCTACAGAGAAAATATTCATCTGAGGTGCAGCTCTGGTCATGATCCCAAACGAGATATTGATAACCAACATTGCCGTTAATGGAGCTAACGCAAGAGCCAGTGCCGTAGAAAACATCCAGCCCCCCCAATTAACGATTCTCCAGAAATTATCTACCGCCCACCAATTACCTGCAATGGGAAAGCTTTCGAAGCTATACACTACCATTTGTATCATCATCAGGTGACCGTTATAAACAAAAAAAAGTAATGTCGCTAATATTAAATAGAACTGACCGACTGCAGGGACACTTAATCCATTGGCAGGGTCAACAACAGATGCGAAACCAAGGCCGGTTTGCATAGCAAGGATTTGACCCGCAATAATAAAAGTATTTAAAAGCAATAGAGAGCCAAAACCAATTGCAACTCCGGTCATCATTTCTTGAATAACAACCAAAATCATCGAAAAGGAGAACAAATCGGTAAATTCTGATTTGGGCAAAACGGGCACCACGGCGAAGGTAACAACCACAGCGAGTGCAAACTTAATTCGGGCCGGCACACTTTGTGCTCCAAGCCCCGCCATTACCATTATCATTGAGCTTATCCGCACCAGTGGAAGTAAAAAATCACTTAGCCACTGCATGATTACCGCAAAGGTGAACTCCATGGTTAGCCTGCAATTTCAGGAATTCGCATTACCACGAGGTTAAAATAGTCCATCAGTTCTTGAGTTAACCAATGGCCACCAAAAATAAGGGCTAGAATCGTGATAATTAAACGTGGTAAAAAGCTTAATGTTTGTTCGTTAATCGATGTTGCTGCTTGAAACACAGCAACAACCAAACCGACTAAAAGCCCAGGTACTACAATCGCCGCCACCAGCTTGATGACTAAAAACAATGCATCACTTAAGATATCGACAAAGACTTCTGGTTCCACATTACACCCCCAATCCGAAGCTTCTGGCCAGTGTACCCATGACCAAACTCCAACCATCGACGAGCACAAAAAGCATAATCTTAAACGGCAAGGAAACTATCATTGGCGATAACATCATCATACCCATGGCCATCAAAACACTGGCTACGACTAAGTCGACTATCAAAAATGGAATAAAGAACATAAAGCCGATAATAAAAGCCGTTTGCAGCTCGGATGTAACGAAAGCCGGAATAATAACGATAAACGGCGTGTCTTCAGGGCTATCAAGCTTGTCATAACCAGCTATCTTGGCAAAGGTTTCAAGGTCTTTAATTCGAGTTTGTGACAGCATAAAGGCTTTCATCGGTTCTTTAGCACGTTCAAGCGCTTGGATTGACGTGATTTCTTCTTTTATGTACGGCTGCACAGCCTCATCATTTATCTGCGAAAATATGGGTGCCATTATAAATAACGTCAAAAACAACGATAAACCGAGTAAAATTTGATTCGATGGCGACTGCTGCAGACCAATCGCCTGTCTCAAAATCGCAAGCACAACAATTATTCGAGTAAACGAAGTCATCATGATAACAGCTGCTGGAATAAAACTCAGCGCTGTCATAATGGCGAGTACTTGAAGTGTCACTGAGTACTCTTGAGAGCCATCAGGATTTGTTGTAACGTTTATTGCTTCTATCCCTTCCGCAGAAGCTACCCCAGAAAACAGTAATAAACAGAGTATTAGCAATCTAATCATGACTTTTCTTATTATGGTTATTGGCTACTTGCCCTTTGCCCGTTAAAAACTTTTGTAGCTCATTTGCAAATGGCGTTCGGCTAACATCATCCAGTGGTGTTTCTAGCTGATATAAATAATTGATATTATTTGGTGTTACCCCGAGCAAGTGCTGTTTATCATCCAACTCTATAACCAGTAAACGCTCTTTCGTACCGAGCGATATACTGCGGATCACCTTAAAGTCTTTCTGGTTTACTATATTGGGATTTAAACGCTTTAGCACAAATGCCAACCCCAAAATAAGTAGGATCACCAACATCAGAGACAATCCCATGGAAAGTAGCTCTGAGCTTAACCCCGCGGTACCAGCTCCCACAGAAGATTTAGGTACGGCCTCTGAGGTTGTTGCAGTGGCAGCCCGTGTATAAAAAGCGATGCCAAACACTGCTAAAAACCAACCCCAGCGCATTAACGTAGCTTTTTAATACGCTCAACCTGACTAATGACGTCCGTTAAGCGAATACCAAACTTGTCGTTTACTACAACCACTTCACCGTGCGCTATCAATGTGCCATTAACAAGCACATCTAACGGTTCACCGGCCACGCGATCAAGCTCAACAACAGAGCCCTGATTTAGCTGGAGTAAATTACGAATATTAATTTTAGAACGGCCAACTTCCATAGAAATGGTGACTGGAATGTCTAAAATGGTATCGAGTTTACGTTTTTCATCTGACGATAATGCAGGCGCTGAATCTTTGAGTTCATCTAACTCTGCAACTTCTGGCTCACTGCCACTTTCGGCACCTTCGGCTTCAGCGAGTGCTGCTGCCCATTCGTCCATAGTATCTTGATCATCGCTCATTGGATTACTACCTGATTAAGTTAATTTGTTGTCCATAATTAGTCTCACGATATTGCGTATACAAGCCCGCGACTACCAATCTAAATCCACACCTTCTGAAAGATGTAGATCTTCTTCTAATTCTGCCAGTTCAGCATCAGAATCGAGCTTTTTACCACCTTTGGTAAATACATGAAGCTCAGACTTAACTGATTCTGGACGTTTAATTTTTTCACTGATCTGCAACGCGACATTATCACGAGAACGACCCATTTTCGCTCTAAACGTTGGCAATTCCTCAATAAAAACAGTTACATGCTCTGGCATTTCCACAGGAATAACATCACCAGCTTGAAGCTTCATTACTTGCTCCAGTGATAAGTCAACTTCCAGTAACTGGGAAGAAATCTCAACTTCTACATCCATAATCTCGTCACGGAGCGCCTTACTCCAGCGCAGATCGGTATCTTCAGTATCTGATTGAACACCAGCATCGAGTAACTCTCGAATAGGTTCCAACATAGAGTAAGGCAGTGAAATATGGAAATCTCCCCCTCCACCGTCTAACTCGATGTGAAAAGAACTAATCACCACCACTTCTGTAGGTGACACAATATTAGCCATCGCAGGGTTGACCTCTGAGTCGAGGTATTCAAACGATACATCCATCACCGGCGCCCAGGCTTCTTTGTAATCTTCAAAGATGATCTTAAGTAGCATCTGCACGATACGACGTTCTGTTGGTGTAAATTCACGCCCCTCGATCTTGGCATGATAACGACCATCCCCACCAAAAAAGTTGTCTACGAGAATAAAGACCAGCCGCGCTTCCATGGTTATCAGGCCAGTACCTTTTAGCGGTCTAAAGCGCACCATATTCAAGCTGGTAGGAACGAATAGAGTATGGATATATTCGCCAAATTTCAGCATTTGAACGCCATTGATAGACACCTCAGCGGTACGGCGCATCATGTTGAAAAGGCTGATCCGCATATGGCGGGCAAATCGTTCATTAACGATTTCAAGCGTCGGCATTCGCCCACGCACAATTCTATCTTGAGACGAAAAGTCATACTGTAAGGCACCTGCACCTTCGCCGTCACCACCATCGCCGATTTCGTCTTCTTCGACTTCATCTACACCATGGAGTAGCGCATCAATTTCGTCTTGGGATAATAAATCGCTCACAAATACTACCTTATTGCATTACAAAGCCAGTAAACAGCACACGCTCGATTACTTTGCTACCTTCAACCCCTTCCATCGCAGCTTGAACTTTATCTAGTGCCGTTAAGCGCAACGTTTCTTTACCCGCACTTGTGCTTAGCTCATCTGCAGTAGTTGTTGAAAACACGCTCAGTAAAGTACCTTCAATCAAGGGAATATGCTTTTTTGCTACTTCTTCATTGACATCACCGCGAACCAGCAGCTGAACTTTAATTTGCACGATTCTATCACGACTGGCACCAGGTACATTAAAAACAAACGGGCGAGGCATAGCAACGTACAGTGCGCTCCCCATTTGCGCAGCGCTACCTTGCTCCGCTTTAGCTTCGCTTGCTGTCGTCTCTTCTGCTAAGGATTCTTCTGGTGCGTCTGAGCCTGAAAATAAGAAAAACCCTGCGACACCGCCAAGTACCAATACCGCCGCGGCAATAATGATAATCAGCTTTTTCTTAGAACCACCCGTTTCTTCTATTTCTAAGTCGGTTTCTTCAGCCATAGCAAGCCCTTATGATCTTTATTAACTACAATAATAGCAGGTGTTAGGCATAGTAATCTATTGCAGAATCAGTATTTCTCTTTTGCGGCGATTGTGAATTGTCAGAAATCTCCGGTTCATCAACTAGAGCTTGCTGTCCACTCGTATTGCCATCAGCAGTTTGTGACTCTGACTCAGTATTTCCACCTTGCTGATGAGATATTTGGCTGTCACCCAGCTCAATACCTTGCTCTGCTAACATTTCTCTGAGCCTTGGGAGTGATTGCTCTAACAACTCTTTAGCTTGCTGATTTTGCACCACAATATTCACTTGAGCCTGCTCTGCATCGCTCTTTATCCGAATTTGCATCGCCCCAAGCTCAGGCGGATCTAAGCGAATTTCAGCTTCTTTATTGTTAAGGTTAAGCATCAGCCCGACCCGTTGATGCAACTCTTTAGCAGCATCTTGACGCGCTATGTTAATCGCCTGTTGAAGATTAGCATCTGTTGCTTGTTTTGTCTGCGCTGAACTTTGGTTTGCTGGCTGAGACTGTTGAATTTGCTGAACTTCTTTCAATGTTTGGTTTAGTGAACTTGTGTCTTGCGATGCACTTACAGGGCTTGCTTCAGGCTTGACTGGAGTTGGTATCGCTGTTGCGGCACTAGCCGATTGACGCTCATTTTTAACAGCCTCTTTCGCGATGCTTACTTCCGCTTGCATTAGCTTACTAGTCTCTTTATCAACTAACTTTTCGCTTATTTGTTTTTCTGAGCTCTGTTTTTCTGAACTTTGCTTTTCTACTGCTAACTTTTCATCGCTAGCCAATTTATTTACAGCTACATTTTTGTCAGTACGTTCACCCTCTTTAACCACCACGGTTTGCAGCTCGCCACTGTTAGACTTTTCTTGCGTGCTATTTACATTAAAAGACTCTTGAGTAGCATTTTTAACATCCGTAGCAGCTTCTTTCGGCGTGTTTGTTGAAGTTTGTGTTACGACAGAGGATGGCACAAACGCTTTAAATTGCTGTACATTTGCGAGATCAACACCTTTACCAATTAACTGAGCTACGGCTTTTTGTACACTTGGTGACGCATCATAAATATCAAGCTTACCAGCCATCACGGCTTTTAATTCTTGTTGTTGCTGTACGGTCAACTTTTCTACCATGGTTTGCACATCACTAGTGCTTTTTGTACCTACTGAGTTTTTGTCTTTCGCAGTTTGTGTACTAGCCTCAGAGACGATTTGCTTTGCCTCTGATTGCTTAGCTTCAGGTGAAGCAGAAGATTTAGCAGTTTCCAACTTCTCAGCGATTATAGACGTTTTATATTGTACTGTTTCAGACTCACCTTCAACTTGAGACCCAACTGACTTATCAGCACCTGGATCCCGTTTTTCTGCATTTGTATTGCTAACCACGGCTTGAGTGCTAGTATCCTTTTGCAGCTTAGGTTGTAATACTTGCTCTTCGGCTTCAGTGCTGTCGTTCATTAACGAAGGCTTAACAACCTCACCTTCTGAGTCTTGGCTATCCAAAGAAGTGGCTTGTTGTAACAAAGAGGTTATCTTCGTGCCGGCGTTTTCGGTTTGGCCTTTCAACCCCCGAATTGGTGGGGTCGCTTCGTCTTGCAGCTGCTCCTGAGATGATGCACTATCGCTAGTAGCAACTTCTTCATTAGCTTCAGGGGCTTTGCCCAATGCTTCTTTGACCGATTGCGCAATCGCTGTTGGGTTTTGACTCAGTGAAGTGTTCTGCTGTTTTGCAGCGCTGATCTGAGCATACAAGTCATTATCAGGGGTATCAGGAAGTGGTTTGTCCACAACGACCTGACCTTTGTCGGTGTAGCTAACAGTAGAAGTTGGTACGTCCCCTTGTTGCACAAAAGAAGAGTTCTGCGCTTTACCATCTGACTGCGGATCATCACCTGATGGCACTTCGCTATCTATTGGCGCATCCAGATCTGAGGTTACAGGATCTGCAGATTCTTTTACCTGCTTGCTTGCACTCTCTTGTTCCGCTAACTCAGCCATTAAAGCACTAAACCCAGAGCCGCCCTCAGAACCCTCAGCATCCATATCTTGGGATTTTTCTTTAATATCAACCTCGTTACTGCCTCGTTGCAGCATGGATGCAAGCATTAGATTCATCTTAAAGCTACCTCATAAAGTGGCAATGTCCTGCCGTTGTAATACACCGTTAAAAACCAACACTATGAATATTAGTGACTTTTACGAGTGAACTACCTAAATAATAAAACGCTAATTATTACGAAGCATATTTCGAGCCAACTTACCAAGCACGCTCTCTTCGTACAAACTGATTCGTTGCAAACTCATCAAGCATCTTTTGCTCTGCTTTGGCAAGACGAGTTTGCTTCGCGAGGGCTTGCTTCTCGATAAGCTTTTCAATTGCCTTCGTTTTAGCCTGTTGCGCTAACCATAGCTTACGACGTTGTTCAACCACCTGCTTCGCGGTGTTGACCGTTTTTGCTTGCTGATCAATAGCCTGCTAAATCTTATTAATAAAGTTATGGTATTGATTGAAACCACCGCTAGACAGACCAACTTGTGCTTTACTATGAAGCTGCATGCTGTATTCCAACCGGAAATCGTTTAGTCCCGATAACCGTTGTTGGTTTGTTGCTAAGTGCTGCTGCGCTTGAACAAAATTCGCTCTAAGATTATCTTCTTTGTCTTTTTCTAGCTTGAGCAATAAAGTCAGTTTGTTATTTGCCATTATGCTTGTCCTAGTAGCTTAGCGAGGCCTTGTAAACACTCGTCATAATTGATCACGTCTTTCATGCCTTGCTGAAGGAAGTTATTCACCGCAGGCATCATATTTATCGCCTGATCTAGCATCTGATCACTGCCACGTTGATAAGCACCTAAGGTGATCATGTCTTTATTCTGCTGGTACATTGAATAGACTTGCTTGAGCACTCTGGCTTGCTGCATGTGTGCCTCTGATACCACTTGAGGCATGACTCGACTGATGGACTTTTCAATATCTATCGCTGGATAATGACCACTATCGGCAAGCTCTCGTGATAACACAATATGACCATCCAAAATAGCTCGGGCAGCATCGGCAATGGGGTCTTGCATATCATCACCTTCACTCAATACCGTAAAGAATGCGGTAATTGAGCCTTGTCCTTCACCACCATTACCTGCGCGCTCAACCAATGCTGGGAGCTTTGCAAACACGGAAGGCGGATATCCTTTTGTGGCTGGCGGCTCACCAACCGCAAGCGCTATCTCACGCTGTGCCATGGCATAACGCGTCACCGAATCCAGTAACAACAGTACATTTAATCCTTGATCGCGAAAATACTCCGCAATAGTCACAGCACTTTCACAGCCTTTTAAGCGCATCAGCGGTGAGGCATCGGCGGGAGCGGCAACCACTACGGAGCGGCGTCTACCCTCGACTCCCAAAATCTCATCGATAAATTCTTTCACCTCACGACCACGTTCACCGACCAAGCCAACGACGATAACATCCGCCTCACTGCCTCGCGTCATCATGCCAAGCAATACCGATTTACCCACACCACTCCCTGCAAATAGACCCATACGTTGGCCTTGACCCACTGTCACGATCGAATTTATCGCGCGTACACCTACATCCATTGGTGAGTCGATTGGACGCCTTGCAAGTGGGTTAATGGGCGCTGCGGCAAATTTCAGGTATTTCTCAGCGTCAATGGCACCAAGGCCATCTAGTGGCCTACCAAGTCCATCAACCACGCGACCAAGTAGACTCATTCCGACAGGTAATCCAGCATCCTTGACTTTTGGGATCACTCGCGCTCCAGGAAGGACGCCTGTAATATGATCGTTTGGCATAAGGTAAAGCGTTTCTTGATTGAAACCGATGACTTCTGCATCAATAAAACCGCCCAGCGTCTCGATTTTACATTGGCTGCCGACGGGAGCACTTAGCCCCCTAGCTTCAAGGGTGAGGCCAACCACACGGGTGAGGCTGCCTGCAACCGCAACCCCGTATGGTTTGATAAATTTCTGATACTTACTGATGCGCTCGCTCATAGCAGCAGATGTCGACATTTTCGCAATTACCTTAGGAAGGCATCGTTATCCTGATTTTATTGCTTCGTTTATCTAGATAACAGTGCAGTATTATTGGTTTATACCGCTATCTTGCAAAAATGATTCCAACACTTCGCTAATACGGTTCTTAAGCGTCATATCAATGGATGACTGTGGCGTTTTCACCTCGCAGCCACCTCTGTCCAACGTCGGCTCTGGAAGTAACTGCCAATGCTGTGATTGTATATGTTCTTCGCCGTACATGGCCTGCACTAAGGCTAAATCTTCTGGATGCAGATGGATGCGTACTGTTTGATCTTTGACAGGCAGCGCGTCCATTGCTTTTTTCAACGCGTTTAAAATGAGTTCAGGCGTGGTCTTAAGCTCTTTAAAAATAACCTGCTCCGCCAATAAATTGACAAGTACAATCAGCTGCTTTTCACACTCATCATCAACCTTTTTCAGTGGCGTTTGCATGCCATCTAGAATAGTGGATAGCGCCTTCATCCTCTCTTCAATAAGCGGTTGTGCTTCCTCAAGTCCCTTTTCTTTACCTATTTCTACGCCTTCTTTATAACCGGCTTCTTTACCTTCAGAAACCCCTTTGTCAAAGCCTTCTATATAGCCCTGCTCATGACCTTGTTTAATTCCTTCGTCGTAGGCATCTTGACGGATCTGCTCTAACTCTTCGATGGTCAAAGTTGGAAACTCTGGTTCTTGTGGCTGAGGTTCTGGGTGTGCCTGCTTTTTACTGTATAGCTCTTCAAGCGGTGTACCGAATGCGGTCGAGCGACCGCGGAATTTTTCTGGCTTATCCGTAACATCTGGAATGGGCCAGTTTTCTAGTAGCTCATCCAACGCTTCGGTGCTAACTGGGCGGCCTTTATACAACTTTTTATCGACCATGATTTATAGGAACTCCTCGCCACCGCCGCCGCCGAGCATAATTTCACCTGAGTCAGCTAAGCGCCTAGCCGTCGCCAGAATTTCTTTTTGTGCTGCTTCTACTTCACTGATCCGCACTGGAGGCATAGCTTCAAGGTCATCAAGCATCATCTCAGCAGCACGCTTAGACATATTCTTCATGATCTTTTCTTTTAAGGATTCATCCGCGCCTTTAATTGCTTTCATCAGTACGTCTTGCTGTACTTCACGGAGAATTGCTTGGATACCTCTATCTTCTACATCCATCAAGTTTTCAAACACGAACATGAGATCTTGAATTTGTTGCGACATTTCTTCGTCATGTTCTCGGATTGAATCCATCAACTGACCTTCAATATTGGTATCTAAGTAGTTCATGATATCTGCAGCGGCTTTTAAGCCACCCATTTTCGCCGCTTGTGCACCAGCTTGACCAGCGAACTGTTTCTCCATGATCTCGTTAAGCTCTTGCAGTGCCGCCGGTTGTACTTCTTCTAAGTTTGCAATACGCATTGTTAAATCTAAGCGTACTTTCTCTGGAAACTGTGACAAAATCTCGGCGGATTGCTCAGGCTCGAGATAAGACAATACAATAGTTTGGATCTGCGGGTGCTCGTTGCGGATAATATTGGCAACTTGCTTCGAGTCCATCCACTTCAACGAATCCAACCCTTTTGCACCAGAGCCCATAACGATTTGGTCAATAAGACTTGCCGCTTTGTCTTCACCAAGTGCTGCGGTTAGCGCCTTCTTAATGAAATCTTCGGATTGGAAACCAATTGTACTAAAACTTTGAATTTGTTCGATAAACAAATTGTGCACAGCTGCAATTTTAGCCTGAGATAGGTCATCCATGGAGGCCATTGCCATACCGACCTTTTGCACTTGCTTAGGCTCTAAATGTTTTAAAATTTGAGCTGCATCTTCTTCAGTTAAACTGAGCAGTAAGATGGCTGCCTTGTCGACGCCATCTAACTTGTCAACATCAAAGGCCGCAGGCAATTGTTTTTGTTCTTTATCAGTCATCTTCTGTCAACCACGCTTTCACAACTTGTGATGAGAGTTCTGGTTCGTTAGCAACTAGAGCACGTACTGCTTTTAGTAAGTCCTCGTCGCCATGCAAGTCTGGCAATTGTAATCTACCGTCAGAAGAGAAGCCAATAGCAGACTCATCGAATTCGTTATTTAACATATCTAGTGTACTGTCACCTAAATCTACACCACTGGTCAACGCATCTTCATCAAAGTCTTCAAGCGTATCATCTGGGTAAATTAGACGTTTAAGCATAGGTCTTACTACCGCTAAGATTAGCACTATGATAACTAAGGTACCTGCTGCGAGGCGGATTGTCTTTTGGAACCAGTCTTGCTCCCAAAGCGGTATCTCTTGCATCTCAGTGAGGTCTTCACGTACGAACGGTACCGTTACTACTTCCAGTGCGTCGCCACGCTGCATATCAAAACCTACTCCACCTTGTAGCAAGCGGCGGATGTTGTTTAATTCTTCTTGCGTGCGCGGCACCATCGCCATATTACCTTCAGCATCGGGCTTAGATAGGTAGTCAACAGCCACACTTACGCTGATCCGACGAATGACTCCCGTTTGCTGACGTTTATGGCTGATAGTGGTATCTAATTCATAGTTACGTGTTGCTTCTTTTTGATTACTACTTGGTGTAGCGCTTTGACCATTGCCACCTTGACCCGCAATCTCTGGGATATTCGAGTTTGTTGGTGGTTGATTGGTGAGTGCTCCTGGAATACCAACCGCCAAACCACCAATATTATTTTCTTCATACGTTGTTTCGCTGCGAACCGCAGGTAAATCTGGGTTATAACGTTTTTGCGTTTCTTCAACCGCACTGAAGTCCATCGTTAAGTCAACCTGCGCAGTAAAGTTACCAAGACCCACGGTTGGGATCAGGATGCTATCAATTTTTTCTAGGTATTCTTGTTCACGCTTACGTTCTATTTCATACTCTTTTCTAGAGCGCGCAGCCAAAGAATCTTGAGAGCCTGAGTTGAGTAGACGACCGTTTTGATCCGTTACGGTCACGCGTGAAGGCTCTAAACCTTGTACCGCTGATGCTACGATGTCTACAATTGAATCAACCTCCTCGCCGCCAAGCGTTTTACCACGTTTAAGGGTAATAACTACGGTTGCTGAGGGCTTTTTCTCGCGACGTGCAAAGACGTTTTCTTTTGGTATTGCAAGTAATACTTTTGCACGGTTTACGTCTTGTAACTCTTCAATTGTTCTCGCAAGTTGTTGCTCACGGCTATGTTTTAAGCGTTCTCTTTCAAGACGTTGGCTAACACCAAAGCCCATATCCTGCATCAGAATATCGGTGCCAGAACTAGGTGATTGGGTAAAGCCGTCACGCGCCATACGTAGTTTAATGTCTTGATAGTCCGACTCAGCGACTAAAATGGTATTACCATCGAGTTGGTATTCAATTTTCTGTTGATCTAAAAAGTCTAATGTTTCGACGAGTTCCTCTGTTGGATATTTACCAAGTGGGCGCATATCTGGTTGGCGCGCCCAAATGATAATAAAGATTGCGATTGCTAAACAAATAGCAAGGGCAATAACCAGAGTAACCTGGCGCAACATATCAACACCGCTTAGCGCACTGAAGTAGCCTGATTTTTGCTCTTGTTGCTCATCCGAACCGCTGTCATTATTCAGCGCTGCGTCGGAAAGCGTAAGATCTGTTGATTGATTAGTAGCCACGATTACTCTCCACAGTCACTCAATTAAACTGGCATGCTCATGATTTCTTTATAGGCCTCAACAAGTTTATTACGAACTTGCACTGTTGCCTCAAAAGCGACCGACGATTTTTGTTTCGCTATCATGGCTTCTGCAAGAGAAACGCTTCTGTCACCCATTTCAACTGCGGTGACTTTTTGTTTCGCTTCTTGTTGTAAGCCATGAACTGTATTAATTGCGTCTGAGAGTAAATCGCCAAACTGAGCCGACGAAGATGCTGCCGTCTTAACCGGCTGCACTGATGGCTGTGTGTTTCTCGTCGCTTCTGCAGCCATTGCCTGCATTTCTTGAAATAGCGCTGATGATTGTACTTTCATGATGCTTTACTCAAAATAACTCTTAGTTACCTGTAATAAAGCAGAAAACGTGCCAACTTAAAATCGTTAATTTTCAGTGTGTTGGAAGGTTTTTAGCATGACGAAAAATTGGCAGCAATAGAAGTGAAAGTAAGGTGCCTAAGATCTGCAGACCTTTAAGCACCTAATTAAATTTGAATTAACAGATAAAACTTAACCTGAGGTTTGGATAAGGAATGAGCTAACTCATTGTTTTTAAGCTCAGGTAACTTAGGTTAAGCAGGTAGTGCAATCCCTAAATCTCGCATTTTTGCCAGCTTATAGCGAAGTGTGCGAGGACTCATACCCAATACCTCCGCTACCTCTTTACGTTTACCATTAAACTTTGCCAACGTATCTAAAATAATTTGGTGTTCTTTATCCTGTAACTCATCTTTATAGTTAATGATCTCATCATCACCTTGCGAGCGCTCCAATAAAGCTGATGCTTCATGATTTACAAGTGGTGCTGACTCAATCAAAGCCATAGGCGAGAAGTTTTCGATAAAAATATCATCTTCTTGAATTTCATTACCTTGGAACAAAATCAGGGCACGTTGAATAACGTTGTCTAGCTCTCTTACGTTTCCAGGCCAACTGTGCGAACTAAGCTTACGCTTTGCGTCACTGCTTAATATAGGTGTTGGCTTGCCTGCTTTTTGCGTATGCCTTACCAACAAATGCTCAGCTAACACCGCGATATCACCCGCTCTGTCTTTCAGTGGCAACCACTCTAGCGGGAAAACATTGAGGCGATAATATAAATCTTCTCTAAATACGCCATCATCCACCGCTTCTTTTAAATCGCGGTTACTGGTTGCTAGCACTCTGACGTCCAGTGAAATGGTTTTTCTACTGCCTAGACGCTCTACCTCGCGCTCTTGTAACACGCGAAGTAATTTTGCTTGTAATCCCAAATCCATCTCTGTGATCTCATCAAGCAAAATCGTTCCCTTTTGTGCTTGCTCAAATTTTCCAGGACACGCCTGAATGGCACCTGTAAACGCCCCCTTTTCGTAACCAAATAGAGTCGCTTCGAGCATATTTTCTGGGATTGCAGCGCAGTTAATTGCGATAAAGGGCTCGTCTGCTCTGTCGGATTTATCGTGAATATAGCGAGCCAACACTTCTTTACCTGAACCGCTTGGTCCAAGTACCATCACGCTGGCATCCGACCTCGCTACTTTTGCAGCCAGTTCAAGTAGTTTAATACTCTTGGGATCGGCAACAATGGGGCCATCTGTCTCTTTTTCCTTCTCAGGTAGATAACGTCCAACCATATTGAGCAATACTTCAGGCGCAAACGGCTTAGCCATATAATCGATGGCACCCAATCTCATCGCTTCAACCGCATCATCAATGGTCGCGTATGCTGTCATCATCAATACCGGTAATTCGGGATAGTTGAGTTTAATGGTCTTTAACAAGTCAAGCCCACTCATGGCACCCATTTGCACATCACTCACCACCAAAGAAAAGGTTTCCTGCTTTAGCAATAAAACGGCTTGTTCCGCACAACTTGCTTCTACGCACTCGATATTTGAAAGCTGCAATGTATCGATGAGTGCTTCTCTTAAACCAGCATCATCTTCAACAACTAAAACTCTGTTACTCATAGTTCCTCCGCCTCAATTAGTGGTAGTACCAAGCTAAAACGCGCGCCCTTACCTTCAACATTGTCTGCCTGCGCAAACCCTTTGTGCGCGTTAGCGACCGAATTAACCACCGCAAGTCCTAGCCCAGTCCCCTGCGACTTAGTTGTAAAAAATGGTTCAAACAACTTGTCTACTAAGGTTTCATCAATGCCAGGACCATTATCAACAACTGAGATACGTACATACTCGCCACACGGCTCGCGCTCTGCATTTAGTTCAATGTGTGCCGCACTGCCAATTATTTGAATACTGTTGTGGATCAGGTTTTGGATCGCACTTGCAAGCGCAGTGCGATTACCTAATATTTCGATATCTGGCTCAGGTAAAAATGCTTCCAACTTTGCTTGGTTAAGCTCAACCATAGCGTCAGCACCCGCTTTGACTTCACTCAATAACTGTTGCATTGACACTCGCTCAACCACTTGTTGTTCACCGCTTTTAGCGAACAACAGCATGTCATTAACTTGGCTTTCTAAGTCTTTTAGCCGGGACATCAACTTATCGTGAAACTTTTCTCGAGAAGCCGAAGGAAGGTTAGCTGCACCGAGATTTGCACCATATAACATCGCAGCCGATAACGGTGTACGCACTTGGTGCGCCAGTGAAGCAACCATTTTTCCTAACGCACTTAATCTTTGCATATGCGCAACACGACTTTGGAGCCGGCGCGTCTCGGTAAGATCTGTCATCAAAATGAGTTGCCCAGGTTCCGGTGTTAGCGCGGTAATATCTAACTTAATTCTTCTGCCATCTTTAAGAGAGACTTCATGACCATCGTCCTGCTGTGGTCGAAATGAACGCTGAATAACGCTAAACCACTTTTCACCTTCGAGTGGTTCACCCAACATATCCATCGCGATTTGATTTGCCTTGGCAATCATACCTTGACCATCAAGTACCACGACACCTGCAGGCATAGTATCAACAAGATGGCTTAACCAACTCGCCTGCTGCCTAAGGTCGCTTAATTCACCGACGTAGGCTTCTTGCAGCAAACAGGGATTGTAGCGATTCGTCGTTGGTACAAATTGTGGATTAATAACATGTGCTAATGCCATTTTTCCGCTCTCTTAAAAATAAACTCAATGGATAAAAGCAAAAAACGATCCAACTTTATATTTCATTTAAAACATAGAGTTATGCAATGCTTAACAATATCAATTTATTGACACTGTTTTTATATACAGCATTATGCTAGAGTTTTTGAAAGCCAAATGTGATGCCGCAATGAGTAGTTGGCGTAGTAAATCATTTAGCTTATTGATATTCACAATTAGATAGAAGAGAGCCAACAATGACAATACGATGCGGCTGGGTGGACGAGAGCAAACCCGATTATGTTGAATACCATGATAATGAATGGGGAAGGCCTGTACTGGATGACCAGAGCTTGTTTGAGTTTATCACATTGGAATCTGCGCAAGCTGGCTTAAGCTGGTATACCGTTTTGAAAAAACGTGAAGGCTATAGAAACGCATTCCACGATTTTGATGTACACAAAGTGAGCCAGATGACAGAGCAAGATGTCGAGCGGCTATTAGCATTTGACGGAATTATCAGAAACCGCGCAAAAATCGCAGCAACGATAAATAACGCTAAGCGATTTATTGAAATTCAGCAAGAGTTTGGCAGCTTTGCAAAATACCAGTGGCAATTTGTTAATTACAAGCCAATTATCAACCCCATGCGTGACAAACACGATGCCGTCGCCACCAGTGAACTCAGCGACAAATTTGCCAAGGACTTAAAAAAACGTGGGTTTAAGTTTTTAGGCTCAACGACCGTGTATGCACATATGCAAGCATGCGGCATGGTTAACGACCATGCCGATAACTGTTTTTGCAAACAAACCATTATTGCCAGTTATCAAGACTTGGATTTTACTCAACTTTAAACAATAAAGTACAAGGCCGCGTATTAAGCGGCCTTGATGAGTTGATTCGGTAGTAATTGATGAACTATCAGTCACGATTGAGATTATACTTTTTCATCTTCTCAACTAATGTTGTACGGCGAACGCCCAATATTTCTGCAGCTCGAGCAACCACATAATCGTAGCGCTCTAAAGCTTGAGTGATCAAATCAATTTCAAGCTCTGCTAAATATTCTTTTAACTCTATCCCCTCGTCTGGCAGTAAGCCAACATTCGATGCTTGCGGCACAAACTCTTCCGCTATCATGTCCTCTTCATCGTCACTAAAGCCATCGCTAAACAATTCGTTGAACGCATCTTTTTCTAGTAGTTCTTCTGGATATTCAGGCTCAAACGCTTCAACTTCTATATAGCGGTATTTTTGTGGTAAATCCGTCACATCGACAACCTTGTCTGGGAACATGATCACCATACGTTCCACAAGGTTTGCAAGCTCTCGAATATTCCCAGGCCAAGTGTGCGACTTTAAGCTATCTACAGCTCTATCCGTAAACTTAACCGAATTCCCTGTTTGTTCGTGTACTCTACGTGTTAGCTCTTTTAGCAGTAGCGCAATATCTTCCGCACGCTCGTTTAGAGAAGGGTTTTCAATGGGGAATACATTGAGTCTATAAAATAAGTCTTCGCGAAACTTGCCGTCTTCAATCATGGTTTCAAGATTACGGTGGGTCGCTGCAATCACACGAACATCCGCCTGAATAGGCTTTGTGCCCCCTACTCGTTCATAGGTACGTTCTTGCAAAACTCGTAACAATTTCACCTGCATTTGCAGTGGCATATCACCGATTTCATCGAGAAAAAGCGTACCTCCTTGCGCAAGTTCAAAGCGCCCTTTTCTGGCTGAAATCGCGCCAGTAAACGCGCCTTTTTCATGACCAAAAAGCTCGCTTTCTAACAGCTCACCAGGGATAGCGCCACAGTTAACTGGCACAAATGGTCCCTGCGCACGTTTAGACAATAAGTGTACGTTACGAGCAACCACTTCCTTACCGGTTCCCGATTCACCCAAAATAAGTACATTGGCGTCGGTTTTAGCCACTTGAGAAATTAAGAAGCGAACATTTTTAACCGCTTCAGTTTCCCCAACTAGACCATCAAAGCTCTTATTTTGTAGCTTATTCTCTTTGTTTGGAAGCATACGTAAGTATTGCTGGCAGTCATGTAGCAATTGCATCGTGACTTCTTGCCCAAAGGGTTCGGTGATGAGCCCTATCACATTCGGTAACGCAAGTAGCGGCCTGAGCGTTTCACCTATTAATAAAAACGGGACGGCGGGATGAGATTTAATCAACGCTTCGTGTGTTAAGCTTTGCAAAGCGCCTAACACAAAAATTGGTTCTTGATTGTTATCAAGGAGCTTGGGCTCATAACACTCTTCAGCCAGCACTTCATTTGCTTGACCGACAAAACTAAGTGCCGCACCTAATCCGATCGCTCTTTTGTTGTTGTTATCTAAGATCAAGACCATTGCTTGAGAACCAATCTACTTAAAATTCTTTGATAGTTAGATTGTAAGAGAGATTAAGGGGGATGCAATACCTAAGTGGCAACTTTTTGACATTAACGCCAAAAAATCGCCACTAGAGCTGTTCTATATCAATACTTTAGTAGTAATTTATAACAAACCTAGTACCGATGATGCAGACTGATTAGCTTGACCACGCAAAGCAATAGACGCTTGCGACAAAATATCGTTGGCAACTTGATCGCTCACCGCTTGCGCGTAATCGGTGTCTTGAATTCGACTTTGGCTCGCTGCAATGTTCTCACGTTGGTTACTCGCAGAGCGAATAGTACTAGATACCGCATTTTCAAATGCACCAAGCTCAGCACGTTGGCTGTTTAAATCTTCAGAGACTGTATCTGCCGCATCAATGGCAGCTTGTGCACCCGCTTGCGTCGAAATGTCCACACTCAATATTGCGCTGGCGAAACCACCATCAGTCTGCTGTAACGACTGAGTCGTATTAGCGTCGGGTCCTACCTGAAAACTACGAGACTCACCGTCAAAAATTTGTGCACCGCCAAACGTGGTATTTTCAAACGTTTCGCTGATTTGCGTTTGCAGCTGCGATACTTCTTCTTGCAATGCTTGACGATCACTATCTGTCAACGCCCCATTACCGGCTTGAATCGATAATTCTCTAATCCGGGAAACTGCATCATTCACACCAGATAATGCCGAGTCGGCGGTTTGCGAATACGAGATACCATCATATGCGTTACGAATGGATTGACTGTAGCCGTCCTGCTGAGACGTCAAACGGTTAATGATCTGCAAGGCCGCAGCATCGTCTGCTGCAGAATTAACTTTCTTACCTGAAGCCAACTGCTGGTTGAGCTTGTTGGTGGTCTGCTCGGTACGATTAAAAAAAGCAGTACTTTGTGATTGGATTTTCATATTTATCCCCATTCACTATCATTAGGTTAAATCTACGTTATTGTGAGCAAAAAGTCACCATAGTAGTTAAATTTCCTGCAATGGCTGGCATAAATACTGCAAAACGTATAGAAGTGATATAAAGTATTGAGTAGTAGCTAATTTATCGTATCGATAAGATATCTAAAGCAGTTTCGATACCCGATACTGTAAAGTTTTGATTGCACCTGTAGGTGGACACCCTATGTTTGATAATAAAACCATATTAATAACCGGCGGCACAGGCTCTTTTGGCAAAAAATATGTCAAAACATTGTTAGATCGTTATAAGCCAAAGAAAATCATCATATTTTCGCGCGACGAGCTAAAACAGTTCGAAATGCAACAAGAGTTTAATCAACGTTGTATGCGCTACTTCATCGGCGATGTACGAGACAAAGACAGGTTGCGCCGAGCAATGCAAGGGGTTGACTATGTTATTCATGCAGCGGCGTTAAAACAGGTGCCTGCAGCTGAATACAATCCTATGGAGTGTATCAAAACCAATATCAATGGTGCCGAAAATGTGATTGAAGCTGCTTTAGATAATGACGTCGAAAAGGTAATCGCACTTTCTACCGATAAAGCAGCTAATCCAATCAACTTGTATGGCGCTACAAAATTAGCGTCAGATAAACTTTTTGTCGCCGCAAATAATATGGCTGGCGGACATAAAACTCGATTCTCTGTTGTTAGGTATGGCAATGTGGTTTGCTCAAGAGGTTCGGTGGTCCCGGTATTCCAAAAGTTTATTGATGAGGGGAAAGGTCATATTCCTATTACTCATGCAGATATGACTCGCTTTTGGATTAGTCTTCAGCAAGGCGTTGACTTCGTACTTAAGAATTTTGAGCGTATGCTTGGCGGCGAAATCTTTGTGCCAAAAATTCCATCGATTCGCATTGTTGACCTAGCAACTGCAATGGCGCCCAATGTACCTCAAAAAATTATCGGGATACGCCCTGGTGAAAAGCTTCACGAAGTAATGTGTCCTCAGGATTTAAGTTTTGATACCTTTGAATTTTCTGATCATTTTGTTATTGCTCCGGGGATCAAGTTTAGTAGCAGAAGTAACGCTTTTGACCTTAATGCGCTTGGTGAGCAAGGAAAAGCAGTGCAACCTGGGTTTGAATATAACTCTCTGACTAACCCGGTTTATATGAGCGTGGAAGAGATAAAAGCGTTTAACCTACAAGCAATATTATGATCCCATACGGAAAGCAATCAATAGACCAAGCGGATATTGACGCAGTTATCGAAGTACTGCAGTCTGACTGGTTAACACAAGGCCCTAAAGTGCCAGAGTTTGAGCAAAAACTTTGCAGTTATACCGGAGCAACTTACGCTGTTGCGGTAAACAGTGCAACATCCGCACTTCATATTGCCTGCCTTGCGCTTGGGGTTGGCGACGGTGATATTGTTTGGACCTCACCAAATTCATTTGTTGCTTCATCTAATTGCGCACTCTATTGCGGAGCAAGTGTCGATTTTGTCGATATTGAAGTCAGTACCGGTAATATGAGCATTCAAGCACTCAGTGATAAGCTAGCACTAGCAAAGCAACAAAACCAACTCCCCAAAGTAGTTATACCGGTGCATTTTGCAGGGCAATCATGCGATATGAAGGCAATCCATCAATTAACCGTGCAGTATGGTTTTAAAGTAATTGAAGACGCGTCACATGCTATTGGGGGTTCCTATCATGATAAAAAGGTGGGTTGTTGTGAGTACTCTGATATCTGCGTTTTTAGCTTTCATCCGGTAAAAATAATTACCTCGGCTGAGGGTGGTGCTGCGCTGACAAACGACCCAACGCTGGCAAATACGATGGCTAAGCTTCGCAGTCATGGTATTACTGGAAATCCAGATGAGTTTAATGAACCCAGCCATGGGGTCTGGTACTACCAACAGCAAGATTTAGGCTTTAACTACCGTATGACGGATTTACATGCGAGTTTAGGGATAGCACAGCTTACTAAGGTCGATGCATTTGTTAAGCAGCGAAATAACCTTGCTAACACGTACGATACGCTATTTGCAGATAGTATTGGGATCACACCTCTCGCGCGCTCTGAAAGCTCAATTTCTGCCTATCACTTATATGTTATTCGACTCGAAAGTTGTACGCCTGATCAGCATAACTTTATGGTCAGCGCGCTTCGGAATAAAGGCGTTTTTGCGCATGTTCATTATATTCCAATATACCTGCAGCCCTATTATCAGAATTTAGGCTTTAAGGCTGGCTATTGCGCTGAAGCTGAATCCTACTACTACAGTGCAATCACTTTACCTTTGTATCCAACCCTCACTTTAACCCAACAAGAGTACATCGTTAGCACGACTGAAGCGCTTTATCTTGAGTGTACCAGCAGTGATGAAAGCTAAAGGAAAGATTATGAATAATAGACCATTGCAACTGGCTTTTATTGGCGGAGGTAATAACTCTGCGGTCGGCTATGTACACTTTTCAGCAGCACATTTAGATAATAAGTTTCAGGTCGTCGCGGGTGCATTTAGTCGAGACGCTAAGGTCAATCAGCACACGGCTGAGCAATGGAATATAAGTACTGAGCGTACCTATAACTGCTGGAAGGAGTTAATTTTAGCAGAGCAAAACGCGGTAGACGCTTTTGTTATTTTAACACCAACCCCTCATCACACTGAGGTGTTAAAGGCCTTATTGGCAAGAGACTTAGCCGTGATTAGTGAAAAGTCATTGACTTGTGGATTGGCTGAGGCGAAGGAAATTGAAGCTTGTTACGATCCCAAAAAACACTTTCTTGCAGTAACTTTCAACTACAGTGGTTATGCTATGGTGAGGGAGCTCAAGCATATCATTTCTAATGGTGCGCTTGGAGAAATACAAAAAATTCATCTTGAAATGCCCCAAGAAGGCTTTAAACGCCCACCAGATATCGCAGGTAAGCCTAGCCAACCTCAATCATGGCGTTTAAAAGATTACGACGTCCCCACTATCTGTCTCGATTTAGGTGTGCACCTTCACCATTTATCTAGCTATCTATTAGAAGTCGAGCCTGAAGCCACCTGCGCGCAATTTGCTAATCACTCAGAGTTCAAAGGATTAGTTGATGACGTTAATATGCTCTTGAAATACCCAAATGGTATCGTTGGCTCAATGTGGATGTCTAAAACAGCAATTGGTCATAGAAATGGTCTGTCCGTACGCGTGTATGGCACAAAAGGAAGTGCTCGCTGGTTTCAGTTAAATCCTGATGAATTAGAACTCAACTATAATGATGGGCGTCGGGAAGTGTTAGATAGAGCAGGCCAATGCCAGTATGCGAATCAATTTCGATATAATCGGATGAAACCTGGCCACCCCACCGGTTTTGTCGAGGCCTTTGCCAATTTATATAGCGATATTGCGGGAGCACTCCAATTACACTTAAGTAACCAACCCAGTCGTTCAGAGTACGTTTTTGGATTTGAGCAAGCCAAGCAAGGTTTGGCTTTATTTGAAGCCGCAAAGCGCTCTGCTGAAAGTGGTACATGGCAGCAGGTGAAGTAGTTTACTTCGCCTGCTTAGGTTATTCATTCTATTGACTAAATTGTGTCTTAACGTCGTTGCGAAGCACTTTTCCCATCTGGTTTCTCGGTAAAGCTACTACTCTTTCTATAAATCTAGGCTGTTGATAGTCAGTTAGCTCTTGCAAGCACGCTTTTCTAATTACAGGAATTAAGTCGGTGTCTTGGCTTTGCTCTATTACCACTTTCACAATTTCGCCCAATTGCGCGTCTTTTATCCCAAACGCAACGCAATCTTCTACGCCTTCGACTGATTTGACAACTGTCTCTATATCTTGAGGGAATACATTTATCCCACCGCTAGAAATCACCTCTTTTTTACGGCCGACGTAGTAGAGATATCCTTGCTCATCCACATAACCTAGGTCTCCAGTTTTAAAGAAATCTCCCACATAAAAAGCCGCCCGAGTTTGATCTGGCATTTTTAGGTAACCACCAAAAATGGTAGAAGTATTACAGCATATCTCTCCTACTTGGCCAGCTGCGACTTCACACCCTTGATCATCCGCAATTTTCAATGAGACAAATGGCAGTGCTTTGCCCACACTGCCACTTTGCTCAGGATTTTCTGAAACCGCAAAATCAGTGACCACTCCCACTTCTGAAGCGCCGTAACACTCATGAAAGCGACAGCTTAGCATCCCTAATAAACGCTTTTTGGTCGTATCCTCAAGCACAGCAGATGATGAAACGATACATTTCAAAGAACTTAAATCTGCACTAGATGTACCTTTTGCAACCAAACTTTCTAGTTGAGCAGCTACGGCAAACAAAAAGCTTACCTTATACTGTTCAATCGCATTTAGCCATTGTGAAAGATTAAACTTGGGCATGACAACGGTTGTAGCGCCAAGCATTAACGGCATTAGCACCCCTCTTTGTGCTAAAGAGTGATACATTGGTGTTGCTACCAGGATCACATCTTGTTTGGTCAAACCGTAATAATGGATAGTCGCATCTATGGCGCGGTTTATTTTACATGCTTGGCTTAACACAATTGGTTTCGGCTGCCCAGTGGAGCCTGAGGTCATCGTCAAAATAAACGGCGCATCAAGATCAACATCATGTTGCAAGTCATCTAATTTTTCACAGGATTGAACCGCTTCCCAACTTAGCTCTTCACTCACGGCTTTACCAAGAGTCACCAAGTTACTAGGCTCTATCAAATTGGCATCGAGTAATACTTTACTTATCGTCGGCCATGCCACGACCATGGCAACCGGCGTTTTCTTCAACGCTGTTATTAATGCATTACCTTTGAGGCTAATTGGTAATGGCACAGCTGCGATTCCCAGCTTAGCAATAGCGAGTAGTGTTACGACAAATTCGATGCCATTAGGCGCAAATACACCCACTCGTTGACCTGGGGTAAGGCCCGACCGTACAAAGTGTGCACTTAACTTTAATACCTGTCGATTCAGCTCCTCATAGCTCACTTGCTGCTCTAGATAGACAACCGCCGCTTTCTTGGGAGTCTGTTTAACATTTTCTTCGAATAACTCGTAAATACTCTTTGTCATGTATTTACCTCTTTACCAACATAATTAAACTCGCAGAGCGATGCGTTTGGAAACAACTGTTGCGTTGCGCGCATTTTCTTTTCATCATGTTCGATGGACACGAAGCCCGCACGCTGGTTAAGCAGATTCACAAACTTATTTTCTTTGTTTATTACCGCAAGCCAAATGGCTTCAGGATATTTAGCTGCGGTTTCACAGAGTTGCCACTCCAAAACCATTTGTGCGTGGGCAAAGTTCACCTCATCAGAGGCTGCAAACCACCCACCAACCAGATATTCTTGCCCTTCAATGTTATGAGTTTGATGCCAAACGTATAGTAACGGTTTGCCGTTAGACTCCATCACAAATGACTCTCTACTGTTAGCAAACCACCACTGATAATGCCCCAGCACGTCAATACCAGAAGTAATCGTCATACGCCAAGTGTTATCTGGTAAGTTCCTCGCTGCAAGGTATCTATTTACGTCTGAGTCGTTGACTTGACGGATCTGCACCTGTGCGGTTAGCTGGCATACATTTTCCTCTTGGCTATGCAAAGTTTTTTGTGTCACAGAAGATCTAATGTCATTCGCTAAAACCAACTCTGCGACTCGAATTGCCCCTCGGCCATCTACCTTAATCGGTGCAGTCTCTCGCGCTTTTATTATTCGCGTAGACTGTTTCACTAACGTCAAAATTAACGCGACAACCTCACTGGCCTTTCGCGTCAAGAGCTCTGGAACATGAAAATAATGACCTAAATCATCAAGCGCACTTTGTTGATTGTCTTGATTTGGTGCAATCGAAAATGTCAATGCTGGCGTATTGGTTGCGGCCAGCTCATAAAGCGAAGTACCAAGTGCTCCGACAAATAGGCTACAACTTTGATAATAAGGCACAAGAGAAGTCGGTTGCCGAATTAGCTGCAATCTAGAAGTTGTATTCGCAAGCAGAGTTAACGCCTCTACTCTCTCAGCCATTGGCCCTAAGATAACGTCAATTTCAATTTCTGGTGCTATATTTAGCAACAAGGCTATCCAGTCAGAAACACTATGCCAATCCCCGCCACCGCCAAGAGAAAACATCACACGATTTAGCTTACGCTCTTGATGTGTGCAGTGTTGATATGCCGGTGACAACATGGCAAAATCAGGGCCTAAAAGCTTTTTGTCCAAGCTTGCGTAGCGCTCACTGGTTTTGTCACCACACCACTTGCTATCAATAAGTAGCTTAGCACTATGCGCTCTTTCTAAATCGTCCACTACGACAATTGAGGAAATCTGCTTCGCAACTTCTAGTTCCCATTCTGAGTCAAAACGGTAGCTGTCTACGATAACGCTTTCAACCGGCTCTTGTATCTCAGAAAGTACCTTCAAGGTATTGTGAGCATCTTCTTTTTGCGTTTGTGCAAAAGGTATAGTTTTTATGCTGCTCTTCAGCTCACGTGATAACTGCTCGGGAACGGCTGTATCGACTAGGACTATCACCTCTTTGCCACACGCTTGAAGCGCTAACGCTAACCACTTACAACGCATAAAGTGACCAAGGCCACATAAGGTATCAACTCTTATCGCGATCATTGACAAGCTTAACCAGTGAATTTACCAAAGTGCCTACATTTGCATTTTCTGTGTCCATTAATAATTCGGGCGGCACCGCAATACGGTAGTCACTTTCTAACTGCATGATTAGCGTTAATATTTCAAACGAATCCAGTGTCCCTTCTGCGACAAAGTTATAACAATCTATGTCATTGTCGGCAACCAATACGCCTCGTTCTAGCAAAAACTGTTGAATAGTTTGGGTCAGCATTTCTTTGTTCGCATTCACGATAAATCACTCCATGCTAGCTGCTCACCACAGCGCAAATCTCTATTCACTGTCCGACCTATTAACCTCGGTAGCTCTTTTGGCATGATTTCACCGCCGCCGGGTCGCATCTGCCTCAGATGTTCAGTAGTCAGGCGCTCACCTGATTTAATATCTTTTATAATGTAGACACAGCGACGAGCTTTTGACGCTTCAGTAGGATAATTAACCTCACCCATCGCTTTTTCAATCTGTCTAACGCCATGGACTAGCGCCTTTAATTCATCTGGTGTCATTGAAAAAAAGCTATCAGCAGTGTTGTCACTTTTATCGAGCACAAAGTGCTTTTCAATCATGCATGCGCCCACTGCGACTGACGCCAGAGGTACATCATTGCCAAGTGTATGATCGGATAGCCCTACAGGGCACTTAAACGCTTCTCTCATATGTGGAATTGTGCGCAAATTTATCGTCTCAGCAGGGGCTGGATAGGTACTCGTACATTTCATCAGCCCAAGCTCAGTTACACCCGCCTCTTCAGCTACTTTTACTGCCTCAGCTATTTCTGGTAGTGTCGCGCCTCCGGTAGACATAATTACTGGCTTACCTGTTGCGGCAACATCTCGGATCAACTGATGATCGATTAATTCTGGTGACGCAATTTTATATGCCGGCGCATCCAGCTGACTCAATAAATCTACCGCGGTTTTATCGAATGGCGATGAGAAACATGTCAAGCCAAGTTTAGCGGCTAGTTCGAAAAGCTCAGCATGAAAATCCCATGGCATGTAAGCTGTTTTGTATAAATCGTGAAGATACTGACCTTTCCAAGGTCCCGTGGCCTCAAAATGCGGCAACTTGCAGTCCATAGTTAAGGTGTCTGCCGTATAGGTTTGCAATTTTATTGCATCAGCGCCGGATTCATATGCCGCATGCACTAGTTCTTTTGCTTTGATTAAGCACTGCCCATGGTTTGCCGACATTTCAGCAATAATATAACAAGGGTGATCGTGTCCGACAGAGTGGCCAGCGATATTCAACACACTTTTGAAACCCATGTTGTCCTCAAAAAGATTAAAATGAATAGGTTTAAAGCAAAAATAAGGCCTTTATTTACTGTTTTAGGTAAATATTGAATAAAATCAAGCCAGTTATTTAAGCTTAGTGACGTTTGTCTTTGTCTTTGAGTGTAATCCTTTGCTATATTGAACTCAAATTTAATGAGAATTATGGCACCAATGGACAAGGTTCAAATAATTATTCAAGCGAGAATGACCTCAACGCGATTACCAGGAAAAGTGATGCTACCACTTTGCGGTAAATCGGTACTACAAGTCATGCTTGAGCGACTAGAAAAATGGCATGATAACATCATCATTGCTACCACCGATGATGGCTCGGAAGCCCCTATCGTTGACCTCTGTAAATCTCTAGACATTGCTTATTTTCAAGGTAGTACCGAGGATGTACTTGGCCGCTACTACCTTGCAGCTACAAAGTTTGGTGCTAAAGAAGATACTGCAATTGTGCGATTGACGAGTGACTGCCCACTAATTGATTGTGATTTGGTGAGTGAAGCAATCGGTACGTATCTCAATCATGATTTTGATGCTGTAAGCCTTGGCCCACACAGTGGCTTTCCTCGAGGCTTAGATACTGCGGTATTTTCATATAAATTGCTGCAAACCACACATGAAAAGGCAACTTCAACGCCAGATCGTGAACACGTCACTTTAGGTATGTCAAAGTTTAGTTCTTACTCTAACTATGTAATTAGTGCTATGGAAGATCTTAGCCATTACCGACTAACGCTTGATGAGCAGGATGATTACACTGCAATTAAAGCTATTTATGAAAAAATGCATGGTCAAATAATATTTAGTTTCGCTGAGTTATTACTGACATTAAAGAAGTTCCCTCACCTTGCCGATATTAACAAACATGTAGAACAAAAAACCGTTTAATTCGTCCACTGCGTGTAGCTCTGGCTTAATTTTTGCTGAAATGAATAAGTGCACGAATTGACAATAGATAGTTGAGATAAAAATGAATAAAAAAACCGTATTAGTTACTGGTGCTACCGGCTATAAAGGAACTGTGCTTGTTCCTAAGTTGCTGGCTAAAGGATATCGAGTTATCGCGCTGGACACCCAATGGTTTGGGAATTTCTTGGCTCCACATGAAAATCTCACCGTAATTAAAGGTGATGTTAGACAAACTGAAAATATAGACCTCTCTACTGTTGACAGCATCATTCATCTGGCTTCTATTGCTAACGATCCTTGTGGCGATTTAAACCCTAAGCTAACTTGGGAAGTCAGTGCACTCGCTACAATGCAGCTTGCTGACAAAGCGAAACGTGCTGGTATCAAACAGTTTATCTATGCCTCTTCTGGAAGTGTTTATGGCGTGAAAGACGAAGATCAGGTTACTGAAGACTTAACGTTAGAACCTATTTCCGAGTACAACAAGACAAAAATGGTCGCAGAAAGAGTACTACTTAGCTACGCCGATGACATGACCGTACAAATTGTCCGACCCGCCACGGTTTGTGGTTTATCTCCTCGTCAGCGTCTAGACGTATCCGTCAATATGTTGACGATGCAAGCACTAGAGAATGGCAAGATTACGGTCTTTGGTGGCGCACAGGTGCGGCCAAATATCCATATCGATGATATTACTGACCTGTATATTTATATGTTGGAACATCCCGAAAAAACCAGTGGTGTGTTCAATGCAGGATTTGAAAACATCTCCATTATGGACATCGCCAATATGGTAAAGGCTCAGGTCGATTGCGACATTGAAGTGACGCCATCGAACGATCCAAGATGTTACCGCATCAACTCGGATAAATTGTTGGCGACTGGATTTAAGCCCACTAAAAATGTTGCCACAGCGATTGAAGAACTGATCGACGCCTATCGCAGAGGCCAGTTAAAAAATGAAGATCGCTTCTATAACCTTAAGTGGATGCAGCGAGAAGTATTATGACTAAGCAACAAAGTATCATTACTCCGTTACCATCAATTGACCCCATAGTGTCGTTAACTGAAAGCTACGTTGAGACATTGCACAAAGTACTGAGCAACCTTGACGGGGTTAAAGTAAGACAGCTAGTCAATACCTTAATTAAGATGAAAAATAACGGAGGTACTTTGTATTTGTGTGGTAATGGCGGCTCAGCCGCAAATGCTATCCACCTCGCAAATGACTTTACTTTTGGTATCAGTCCCAAAGGCAACGCACTTAAGGTAGAAGCATTGGCTGCAAATAGCTCAGTATTGACCTGTTTAGGCAATGATATTGGTTACGACAATATTTTTGCTCATCAGCTGAAGGTAAAAGCCAATCATCTCGACATTTTGTTAGTACTCTCTGGCAGCGGAAATTCTGGAAACATTATCAATGCCATTGAACAAGCACAAAACCTCGGTATGACGACTGTTGGGATATTAGGTTTCGATGGTGGTAAGGCTAAGCCTTTGCTTGATCAGGTGTTTCACTTTGATATTCAAGATATGCAAATTTCCGAAGATACCCAAGTTGTCATTGGACATATTCTTATGAAAGCTTTATATCAGGAGTTAAAAGATGACTAGCTCCCCTATTTTAGTACTTGGCAGTAATTCATTTTCTGGCGCATCATTCTGCGCGCACATGCTCAAACAAGAACAACAGGTAATCGCTGTCAGCCGCTCTGAGGAACCGAATGACGCTTTGTTGCCCTATCGCTGGCAACCGAACCAACCTGTATTTCACCAGCTAGACTTAAACCATCATCTCGATGAGATTATCGAGCTGATAAAAAAGCACAATATAAAACAAGTCTACAACTTTGCGGCACAAAGCATGGTGGGCCAAAGTTGGCAATATCCCGAGCATTGGTTTATGACCAATGCGGTTTCAACGATTAAGCTTCACAACGAGCTTAACAAACTCGACTCATTAGACCGTTATATTCATATTTCAACGCCCGAAGTGTATGGTAGCTGCGAAGGTTTAGTACCTGAGAATAAGAGTTATCACCCGAGCACCCCTTATGCGGTTTCACGTGCTGCAGCAGATATGAGTTTGCACACTTTCGCGGATGTCTATCAGTTTCCTGTGGTATTTACACGTGCAGCTAATGTGTATGGCGAAGGTCAACAGTTATATCGGATCATACCACGCACGGTACTGTTTGCATTGCTTGGTAAAGTGTTACCACTGCACGGCGGTGGCCACTCTACTCGCTCATTTATTCACATTGATGATGTTTCTAGCGCGACACAGCTTATCGGTGATAATGGGAAACTTGGGGAAATTTACCACATATCAACCGAAAGAATGATCACAATCAGAGCATTGGTTGAGCTAATTTGCGATATGTTGCATGTTCCCTTTGAGCAGGTCTGCGAAGTCACAGAAGATAGACTTGGCAAAGATGCGGCTTACCTCTTAGATACGCAAAAAATTCGCTCAGAGCTCCCTTGGCAAGATCAAATATCGCTTGAAAACGGATTAGAGCGAACCATTGCTTGGGTGAAAAACTACAAAGACATTTTAAGTACCCTCCCCCATGACTATATTCATAAGGCGTGAGAACCCCATGTTAGGACAAGAAATAGATTTACTTAGCAACTACCCCAAATCAAAGCGCGACACCAAAGGTAGAGCACAAGTTATTACGGATGCCGACAGAGAGATCGCAAGGCAGTACGGCAAGGACTTTTTTGATGGTGACAGAACCTATGGCTACGGTGGCTTTCATTATTTCCCTCGCTTTTGGCAACCTGTAGTGCCAGATTTACAATCTCACTTTGGCCTCACAAAAGCTTCTAGTCTATTGGATGTTGGCTGTGCAAAAGGCTTTATGCTTTATGACTTACAACAGTTGATACCTGGAATTAAATTACGTGGCTTGGATGTATCAGAGTACGCACTTGAACATGCAAAAGAAGAAGTCAAAGATTTACTGACATTAGGTGACGCTAAATCCTTACCGTTTGAAGATAATTCCTTTGATGTTGTGATGTCTATTAATACTATCCACAACCTTGAGGAAAGTGAGTGCGCAATGGCGCTACGCGAAATTGAACGCGTCAGTCGAGGAAAAGCTTTTATCACCGTCGATGCCTACCGCAACGAAGAAGAAAAAGAGCGCATGATGGAGTGGGCATTAACAGCTAAAACCATAATGCACGTGGATGATTGGAAACAATTTTTCAAAGACAACGGTTACACTGGCGATTTTTATTGGTTTATTCCATAGGCATATTATGACTCTGAACTCCATCGCAGCGCAGATCCGTTACACCCTGTGTGACGTATCCAGCCAGACTAAAACACCACACCTAGGCAGTTGTTTGTCCTGCGTTGATATTCTGACCGTATTGTATTGGCGTACAATGCATATCACACCCAACAACCCAGCTAATCCTGAGCGCGATTACTTTTTACTTGGTAAAGGGCATGCCGCCAGTGCACTGTACACTACTCTCGCCTATCGTGATTACGTTTCTCCAAATGCGCTGTACGAACATGGCCAGACTGGCAGCCAGTTTGAAGAGCACCCCGGAATACATGCCCCTGCAGGCGTAGAAACGGTTTCGGGGTCTCTGGGCCACGCTTTATCTTTAGCAACCGGTATGGCTCTGAGCAAACAACTACAAGGCGCTAAAAACCGCTTTTATGTGCTCATGGGTGACGGCGAGATCAATGAAGGTACGGTCTGGGAGGCGGCAATGTTTGCAGCCGGAAAACGCTTAAGTAACCTAGTTGCCATTGTCGACTTTAACAAACTACAAGGCACAGGTGAAAGTACCGAAATTATGCACCTAGAGCCGCTTGAAGAGAAATGGCGTGCGTTCGGCTGGCATACAATGCGCGTCGATGGTCATGATCTTGGTGCGCTGGAACAGGCTTTGGAAACCGCAAAGTCCATCCAACAACCAGTGTGCATAGTCGCTGATACCGTTAAAGGAAAAGGCGTGTCATTTATGGAAAACGACAACAACTGGCACTACCGAATTCCAACTGAAGAAGAAGTTGCTCAGGCTAAACAGGAACTGGGAATATCATGAGAAACGCTTTTGCACGAGTATTGACTGAACTTGCCAAGCACGATGAGTCTCTCTTACTATTTTATGCTGATATCGGCAATCGATTATTCAACCCGCTAAAAGAGTTTGCCGAAGACCGTACAATCAATGCTGGGATCGCCGAGGCAAACATGGCATCCATGGCGGCAGGCAGTGCAATGATGGGACACAAGCCTTTCATCTACACTATCACCCCGTTTACTACCGCACGAAACTTTGAACAAATAAAGATTGATATTGCCTATCAGAATCAGCCTGTGATCATCGTCGGAACCGGCTCCGGTTTATCGTATGCGAACCTAGGCCCAACTCATCACTCATTCGAAGATCTTGCTCTGATGCGTGCACTACCTAACATGCATATCGTTTGCCCAGCCGACGCTTATGAGTTAGAACAACTGATGCCGCAGCTGATAGAACTTAACGCCCCTTGTTACTTTAGAATTGGTAAGAAAAACGAGCCAGAAGTCCACGAGGGCAATCCAGCCCTTACCTTCGGTAAAGTGCATGTAATGTGCCCAGGTAAACGCATTGCCGTGCTAAGTACTGGTACCATTATGCCTCTTGCACAAGAATTAGTGAGCGTATTAAACGAGCGTGGATTATCACCGGAGCTGGTCAGTTTTCACACAGTTAAGCCGCTCGACGAAGATTACCTAAACGATGCGATGACCCGTTTTGACCATGTGATAACACTCGAAGAACACAATGTCAGTGGTGGCTTTGGTAGTGCTGTGCTGGAGTATTTTAGTGAGCAAGCAAACTGGCCACGAGTGCACCGTTTCGGGATCCCGGACCGCTTTATCGATCAGGTACATTCCACCGCAGATGCTAGGGCCAAAGCAGGCCTGACTGTTGCTGATATTATGAGTACCTTGTCAGAGCGAGGTGTGGTGTGATCATAGGCATAGATTTTGATAACACCATTGCCGACTACACCGGCGTATTTTATCGCGTCGGTTGTGCGCTTGGCTGGCTACCAGAGTCGGTCGGTCAAAGCAAAAATGAAGTAAAACAGTATTTTATTGACCAGGACAACGAAGCCAGATGGACGGAGTTACAGGGTATCGTCTACGGGAAAGAAATCACGCAGGCACGTCCATATCCTGGTGCATTAGAAGCAATGCAACGACTTCATGCACAAGGACATCGACTGGCCATCGTGTCGCATAAAACTAAGTATCCGATTATTGGGGAACGTGTAGACTTTTATGACGCAGCCACACAGTGGCTCCTCAGCCACGGTTTTATCGGATCAGTCGATGCGCCCATTGACTCTGATTTGGTCTTTTTTAACGAGACCAAAGCACAAAAGGTTGCACGTATCTCACAGCTTAAGTGTGACGTGTTTATTGATGATCTGCCCAATATTCTGACTCATAGCGATTTTCCAGCACAGTGTCAGGGGCTGTTGTTTGCACCCAATGCACTTCAAGAGTTCAAAGGCCCGCAAATTAACCATTGGCAAGCATTGGATGCCTGGCTATGTTCTCAGCTGAACTAACAGACTTTATCTCATCTACTCTGGGGCAAACCCACTGGCGCAGTTCCGGCTTACCTCAGGGGGCAAATAATCAGGGGCATAAGCTCTTTTCAGATAACAAAGCCTATTTTCTGAAATGCTTTGCGCCTGGCGCACGGGCATTAGACAAGCTTTACAATGAATTTCAGTTTAGTCAGCAGCTACACAAAGCTGGCATCTCACAAATAGCCCGGCCTGTTAGTTATTGTGCAAACACCTTGTCTGCCGTATACGAGTTTATCGACGGCAGCGCCTTTAAAACAGTCACAGCGCAGGATGTCAGTGCAGCATACAATTTCATTGCAGCCATCAACAGCCATCAGGTTGAACGCACGGCGCTCAATGCAGCTGCGGATAGCCCGGCTAAACTGGAAGACTTTATTCAATTAGTCACACTGCGTCTTTCACGATTCGAATGTCTGCGTGACAACGTTGAACTCAATATTCTGTTGACAGCAATAGAACTACGCACCAGAGTTATCAGCACAACACCCGGTATAGACTGGCAACAGCCCTGTCCAAAGGACGTGGTCTCTCCCTCTGACTTTGGCTTTCATAACGCACTGAAATATCGCGATGAAGTGTATTTTATTGATTTCGAATATGCTGGAAATGACAGTGCCTGGAAGCTGCTATGCGACTTTTTTGCCCAGCCAGCCCTGCCCGTGTCACTGTCTTACTTACCACAGTTTTTGCGCTCGCCTTTATTCGCAGCACAAGCATCCGCTCCGAACACTCTAAAGTGCGTCTTTGAGCTCACACAGCTCAAGTGGTGCTTAATCATGCTCAACGAGTTTTTACCTGATGTTCAGGCCAGAAGACTGTTTTCCTGGAACATTTCTTGCTTAGAAGAAAGAAATGCAAAATTACAACACATGCAGGCGCAGCAACTTGACAAGAGTCAACGCTACTTTGCTCAAATTAACGATAAAATGCATGCGTTACAAACCCAATTAAGAGACAACTAGAATGAAAGCAGCAGTACTATTTGAAACAGGTCAGCCTCTTAAAATAGTTGACAACATTCAACTGCCGGCGCTTATCACAGGCCAGGTACAGGTCAAAATTCTCTACAGCGGCTTGTGTCATTCCCAGTTGATGGAAGTCAATGGTGGTCGTGGTGAAGACAAATATCTGCCCCACCTGCTTGGACATGAAGGTGTTGGTATTGTCGAGGCGGTGGGTGACGGCGTCACCAAAGTACAGGTCGGCGACAAAGTCGTAATAGGTTGGATCAAAGGTGAAGGTCAGGATGCTCCGGGTGGAAAATATCCACATGATGGATACCTCATTAACTCGGGGAGCGCGACGACGCTATGCGAGCAAACCATAGTCGCTGAAAACCGGGTTGTTAAGCTCCCTGAAGGTTTTCCGGATAAACTCGCCATACTACTTGGCTGCGCCTTACCCACGGGGCTTGGCCTGGTATTCAACGAACTGAAGCCAGAGACTGAGAAGACTCTGGCCATTTTTGGACTTGGCGGGATCGGCATGAGTGCATTGCTCGCCGCCAAGCTGAGCGACCCAACTAAACTAATCGCCGTCGATGTCAGCGAAGAGAAACTCGCCATCGCCAGGCAGCTGGGTGCCTCACACACAATCAATGCCACCAATTCAGACCCTGTCAGTGCCATCTATGACATCACTGAAGGCCTGGGCGTTGACTACAGTCTGGAAGCCGGCGGGACCACAACCACCATAGAGCAAGCTTTTGAATCTGTAAGAGATGGAGGCGGTCAGTGCGTCTTTGCCTCTCACCCTAGTAATGAGCTGAAAATCCAGCTAGAGCCACATGCTTTTCATCGTGGCAAGTCTCTTCGTGGCAGCTGGGGAGGCGGAAGTCAGCCAGACAAAGACATTCCTATCTTTGTCGAATTATTCAAACAAAATAAGCTGGATCTGCACTCTTTGATCAGTAAAACTTATGAGCTCGACCAGATCAACGACGCTCTGGACGACTTAGCAAACAAAAAAATTATCCGCGCAGTAATTAGGATGGAATAGAAACGGTGTAACTAGGGGCAAATATGAATGAACAGACAAGAAATTTGCAAGTTGCTTCAATATATTACATAGCGATATGAATCAATAATGTTCCAGCTTAACTGACCTAGGAAGTCCCAATGAGTGAAATAAAAGCCCGGTTTTTCGAACAATATCACAAGCACAATCTGGCAACAGAGCCGTATGTTATTTTTGGCAGTGGCGGAGGATGCGGTCAAATCCTGGCATTGATAAAACATGATGCCCTAGTTAAGCCTGCTATGATCATCGGCGATAAGCCCGGAACAGAAGAGATCACCAGTCTAGACGATTTAACCCACGAAAGTATCTACAACGATGTGGCGACGCTGAAAGAAACCGACACACATGTTTTATTATTTAAAAAGCCAGAAGGAGACCTTCTATGAAAGTGATCATATTTGGCACAGGAAAAGGCGGGCAAAATACCCTGCAACTATTCTTAAACCAACCAGGACATGATGTTATATGCCTGATGGATAACAACGCTGCACTTTGGGGCGCGATGCATGAAGGAGTAGAAATAAAAGGACCTGATACCCTGTCTTCTTTGGCTTTTGACCAGGTAATCATTGCCAGTCAGTACCACAAAGAGATTAAGCCCCAGCTGCGTTCTTTAGGTATCCCGGAAGAAAAAATATTTGTTGCGCACCATAACATGATGAACGGGTTTAGCCTGGAGTTTGGTATTTTCACCGGCTACCCTCAAGGCCAGGCGCCCGACATTCATACCTATTTTAGCTTTCGTGAAGACGTCCTGAGGACACTGGCAATGCAAGTAGAGCTAGTAATGGCCAATCAGGTAGTTGGCAGTATCGCCGAATTCGGATGTGGTACTGGGCAATCTAGTTATATACTAGCAAGAACCGTTAGAGACTGTAGCCAGTACTACAACATGCCAGCTAAGCGCCTGCACCTGTTTGACAGCTTTGAAGGGTTACCTCCTTCTTACCATGAAGTAGATAAAGAGTCCCCATTGGTTCAAAACAATGTATGGCAAGAAGGGGCCTGTGCAGATATTAGTGCTCAGCAACTGGCAAATACACTAGAGAATCAAATCCAGTTTTCTGATTATAGTATTTATCAAGGGTGGTTTGCAGACACATTGGTGAAAATTCCTACCTCAGAACAGTTTGCACTAGTGCACCTCGACTGTGACTTGTATGAGTCGACTTATCAGGTACTCGAATACTTGTTTAACCACAAGCTAATTTCCGATGGGGCAATTTTGCTTTTTGATGACTGGAGTTGTAATGAGAACAAGCCAGCCTATGGGCAACAAAAAGCTTGGTCTGATATTTGTGAGAAATTCGATATTTCATTCGATGATAGAGGTTATTATGGGCTAGGTTCCCACATTATATCAATTAAAGACTACAAGGCTTACAAAGATAATCATGTATAAGCAATTCCCAAGAAACCATATAGCTAAAAAATAGCAAGCAACCTTTATAAGTTAACCGCATTATATGAGCAAAAAGTCAGTAACCGTTGTATACGGTATCACATCTTCAACCAGCAAATTTATTGAATCAGATTATAATGAAGATGATAACCTGTTCGTAACCACTCATGGGCGAGAACCATTTAGGGGCACGCACTCTATTTCTTTGTGCGAGCTTGCTGAAAGGAACGACATTGTAATACGAAGAATCATTATCTGCTCAGAGGCCGTAACGGCCATACTCTCCTCATTGAGAGATTTTAATATTCACCTCGGAAATTGTTTCTTTTACAATCACTCAAAAGACCAACTTACTTCTTATAAAGAGCTGATAATTCCAGCAGTTGAAGAAGAAAAGATTCTATATGCGGTTTACGACTTATCCAGTCATTTACCTTGCTTTGATATTACAACTTTTTCAATCTTAGCTGAACATGAAAGAAGAAAACTGAAGCTAAACAATATTTGCTTTATAATTTTACCAAACATTTCCACTCAAAAAGACTATGAAGGTGTTAGGCAATTCCACACCGAGGAAGATTATAATTGGCGCGTTGACCATATCGTTAAGAGTGTCATGAGGTGTATTCCTTCCTGTATTTCTATTGTTGAGCTCCCTTTCAGGGAGAAGCTTTCTAGCTTTATAAATGAATCCAGGTATATTTATCCAGCTGAAGCCATTCATGGTTCAGTTAAAACAAAAACTCCAACTACAAGTTTAAAGCCAGCTTTGGCTAGCTGTGGTAATTTAGCTTTTATGAAACCACCGAAAAATGCAATTACCTTGGTCAAAAACTACATTGGTAATTATGTCAAGGATAAGAAGCTCATAACGGTTACTTTGAGAGAATACCAAGAACAAGTAGTTCGCAATAATGACATTCAAAGTTGGTCTCGTTTCTTAAATGAAATAGATACTGAAGTGTACTATCCAATTATAGTAAGAGATTCATACTACTCTGCTTCACCTATGCCCAAAGGTCTAGAAGCGTTTAACGACTTCCCGGAGGCATCTGCTGATTTTTTAGTACGACTGGCGCTCTATCAAGAGGCTTACCTTAATATGGGGGTTTCAACCGGCCCAACATTTACAATTAGCTTTATAAAAGATGCTAGGTCACTGATATTTCACCCGATTGATGAAGATAATCCGGCTTCTAGTTCTGAGGCCGCTAGAAAAGCAGGTCTCACCATAGGTGCGGACTACTTTTTTAATGATAACGAGTTCCAAAAAACGATATGGCAGCGGGACTCTTATGAAAACATCAGGCACAATTTTTATAAGCTAATAGAGAAAATTTCAAATCACGAGCATGAGGAACTACAATGAGCGTAAACCCAAATAATCCTGACTATATTGAAAATTATCATGATTTCCTTGATGACGTAGAAAAGAATAGGCTAGGCCTGATGAGCAATGGCACTTGGGATCAGGATCCCAGAAGATTAGGGATCATGCTGTCAAGGTATAAATTCGTCTCTAAAATGCTATCCGGCTGCGCCAGTGCTGTGGAAGTTGGTTGCGGGGATGCGTTTGGCAGCCGTATCGTCAAGCAGGAAGTCCAGAACCTGACAGTCACCGACATTGAACCTCGATTTATTGAGGACATTTTGAGACGTAGCTCAGAGAAATGGCCTTTGATTCCTTTGGTACATGATATTTTGGAGAAGCCTCTTACTGAAAAATTTAACGCGGCCTATTCTCTGGATGTCCTGGAGCATATCCCAGCGCATCAGGAAGACCGTTTTATTAAGAATATAATCGAGTCCTTACATGAGGAAGGAACAGTTATACTAGGAATGCCTTCTTTAGAATCTCAGCAATATGCCTCACCTGCGAGTAAGGCGGGACATATAAACTGTAAGTCGGGTGAAGACTTTAAGGCACTATGTAAAAAACACTTTAAGCATGTTTTCTTATTTTCCATGAATGATGAAGTAATCCATACCGGTTTTTATCCTATGGCACATTACTTAATAGCCCTGTGCATAAAATAAGCCATTATTTTAAAAACATTTATAGAGATAGGTAGAATATAGTGGCGTGTATTTTGTGTGGAGCTAATGAACAGCTCAATCAACAGATTTTGACGATAAAAAAGTCCGTGTCTTCTGACTGTCGGCAGGTCTCTAAAGCAGCGGAGTTATTTCAATGCATGAAATGTGGGCATTATCAAAAGCCCATCAATAGTGAGTATATTCAAAACGTAACAGAGATATACGAAAGCTACACTCCTTATTCACTGAAAAGTGGTCAAGAGCAGCTAAGCTATAGTGCGGAGCTGCCTTTTACTCGATGTAGCAAGATTTTACTCAATTGCAAGAATTTACTCCCAGGGGCAGAAGCGAGTCTACTTGATATTGGTACTGGCAGTGGCGTAATGTTAGAAGCAATATCAAATCTGGAAAAGGGCTGGCAGTTACATGCACACGATGTGTCCACTCATCAAAGTGCTGAACTGATCGAGAAGTTTCATCTACGTGATTTTTACTCTAAAAGCTTGAGTGACATATCTAAGAAATTTGATGTAATCACATTAGTGCACGTCCTAGAGCATGTCTCTACCCCCCTAGAGTTCCTTGATAGTTTGCAAAACCTGCTTAGTGAGTCAGGCATCATAATTATTCAGGTTCCCAATATAAATGAAAACCCTTGGGACTTCGCGATTTTCGATCATATTTCTCATTTTACGGCTCAGCGCATTGAATCTCTGCTGCGAGAATTTTTCGATTTTGTTTACTTTCCGGAGAATCAAATTAGTAAAGAAATTACGGTTATTGCGTCCAATCACAACTCAGTATCAGCCAATGCTGGAGTGAAAATCCAGACACAGTCATGTCCAATGGAGGCTTTTCAACGGTACGTGCAGCAATTAGAAAGCCTACCCGCTTGCTACGTGTTAGGCACAGGCCCCGCCGCTAGCTTCAGTGCTTATATGTTAGGAGACTGTCTCCTTGGCTGGTTAGATGAAGACAAGAATAAAATTGGAAAGTATCTGGAGGGTCATAAAATAAATGATGCCAATAATGTTTATGATGCACCAATTTTATTGCCTTACCCTCTAGCCCAAGTTGAGGAAATTATCAAAAGGCTGCCGAACAACGAGTTTATTAAATGTTATTAAAAATAGATAACCTCTATTATATAGGCTAAAAATGAAGTGGACAGATAAGACTCTCATTATTGGTGGTGATTCTGTGATTGGACAACACCTGAGAAATAAGTACAGTAACATTCATTATACCTCAAGAAGAAAAGATAGTAACGCTATACCCTTTGACCTACTAGATGCAGAAAGTTTTAGCGACTTGTGTACTCACATACAAGAGAAAGGTATCAAAAATGTCATTATTTTGGCGGGTATAACCTCAATAGAAAAGTGCGAAAAAAACCAGTCATTTAGTCAATTAGTAAACGTAGATCGAACTATCACGTTGTTAGAAAGCTTAGACACCATCGGTTGTTTTAGCGTTTTTATTTCTTCAAACCACGTCTTCAGTTGTCGTAATGCGTTTACACACTGGCATGCGAGAGAAGAGCCTATATCTATCTATGGATTTCAGAAACGCCAGGTTGAGAATTTCATTACGAAGAACAAAGTAAATGCTGTAATTATAAGGCCTTCTAAAATTATAGCCCCACCATTTCCCCTTATTGAGGATATGGTTCACGCATTGAAGAATGGAGACGAAACAGAAGCTTTCGATAATCACTACATCTCCCCTATTTCTTTAGACTTCTTTATTAAGCAACTTGAACACGTAATCACTCATAACCGAGCAGGGCTATTGCAGATAAGTGGCAACTCAAATATATCGTACTATAGCCTTATCAAGATGATAGCCAAAGAGCTCCGTTTAGATTGCACCAGGCTACTGCCAATACCTGCACAATCTAAAGGCGTCACACCATGCCGTCACGGCACTCTTGAACCCTATAGCTCATTTGATAACGATTGCTATAATCAAGATATTATCGATTTCGTAGACGATTATTGCATGGCACGAGTACAAAAATGAAAAAACAGCATAAAACGGTTCTTGTAATTGGTAACTTTGACCTGTTACACCCTGGCCATGTCAGATTACTCAAATTTGCAAGGGAGTGTGGAGATCGACTTTTAGTTGCAGTGAACAAAGACTGTCAAATGAAGATTAAGAGCCGAGTACCTGAACAACACCGCCTTGAGATGATCCAGTCGTTAGAGTGTGTCGATGAAGCATTTTTAACTTCCGATGAGCCCACAGAATTAATAGCGCGATTAAAACCTACTGTGGTTGTCAAAGGGAAAGAGTATGAAAACCGGGAAAACCCCGAACTAAAATCGCTAAGCGCTTATGGTGGTAAGTTGATTTTCGGTTCCGGTGAATTCGAAACGAGCGCTCAAAGTTTTATCAAACGCGATAAGAAGCAGGTTTTAAACTTAGATTACACAGAGGCAGCCCTGTATGCTAAAAGGCATAATATTAGTGCTCCAAGTTTGTCAAAAGTGTTTAAAACTATACAAGCCGCCAGAGTACTGGTCATTGGCGAAGTCATCGTCGACGAGTATGTACAAGGTACGGCCGTAGGTTTATCACAGGAAGATCCGACTATCGTGATCACCCCAAACCGCAAAGACACATTCCTAGGCGGCGCAGCTATCACAGCAGGACACATAAAAGCACTGGGGGCTGAGCATGTTGTGCTGGCTTCGGTATTGGGCGAGGATCAGGCCGCTGATTATACACGCTCGCAAATTGCAAACTATCAGGTTGAGCCTTTGTTCTTTAGCGATCAAAGTCGCCCTACTCCTTTGAAAACCCGCTACCGCGCCAGCAATAAAACCTTGCTGCGGGTTAATCAGGTACGTCAACACAAGATATCACAGGAGTTGCAGGCACAAATATATCAGGCAATCGAAAGCCAGCTCAACCAGATTGACCTGTTGGTCTTTTCCGATTTTAACTACGGTTTGCTGCCACAACCACTGGTTGAGAAAATTGCTGCTGCCTGCCATCAGCGTGGGATCAGACTGGTTGCAGACTCTCAGACTTCTTCGCAAGTGGGAGATATTGCCCGCTACTGTAATATGGATTTGTTAACCCCCACAGAGCGAGAAGTGCGCGTATCTCTGAATAATCCGGACGACGGTCTGGTTATCCTTGCGCAGAAACTCACTGAGGTGTCACTGCCAAAGAATTTGGTTATTACGCTGGCCGAAGAAGGGATCCTCATTCACAAACCGAATGACACATTTGATGATTGGGAGAACGATCGCCTGCCCGCGTTAAACACCAACGCCGTCGACCCTGCTGGCGCAGGTGACTGCTTTTTAGCTGCCAGTTCGCTGGCGCTGGTTGCGGGTGCTAACATCTGGCAGGCCTGCTACCTGGGTAGCCTGGCTGCCGCATGTCAGGTTGCTTCACTGGGTAATACCCCTTTGTCTTGTCAAATTCTTGAACAAGCCGTTAAGGATTCATTTAGTTAATATGAAAGCCATTCTACTTGCAGCGGGCCTTGGCACCCGCCTTCGGCCAATCACTGATACTCTGCCAAAGTGCCTTGTTCCAATCAATGGACAGCCCCTGCTGGGTTTATGGCTAGACAAGCTAGTTCAGCTTGGGGTCGAAGAGATCCTCATCAATACCCACTATTTTAATGAACAGGTTGAAGCTTTTGTGGCCGCCAGCCCCTATCAGGACCGAATTACCCTGAGTTACGAACCTGAATTGATGGGCACGGCTGGAACACTGGTACGCAACCGAAATTTCTGGCACAGAGAAACATGTATGGTGATCCATGCTGATAACTACTGTCAAAGCTCATTAGCGGGCATGCTTGAGGCACATAAACAACGCCAGACGCAGACCGATGCTACTTTACTTTTGTTCGAAACCCCGACGCCACGTAGCTGTGGTATTGTTAAATTGGATGAAAATCAAGTTATTCAGGAGTTTCATGAAAAGGTCGAACACCCTCCTGGCAACCTTGCCAGTGGCGCCCTCTTTATATTTTCACCTGAAGTCTATGAACGCTATTTCTCGCACCTAGAAGTGGATCGGCCCTATGAGCTCAGCCTGGATGTAGTGCCTAGTATGATTGGTAAGTTACAAGGCTGGCTGGTTGATGAGCATTACATTGATATTGGTACACCAGAAAGCTACTCAGAAGCGCAAAAGATTGCCGAAAGTCAGACAATGCCACTGTTATAATGGCGCAAACTTTGCTTAACTTAAAAGAATAATCTAAGTCTAAGGATTTATAATTTATGTCATTTTGTCAAAACTGGGATCAACTTTACCGCAGTAATCAGCACATGTCTGTTTGGCCATGGAGCGAAATTGTGAGCGGAGCTCTGCGCAACACTAAGCTGCGCGAGGGCAATCCAGACTTTACTATTTTGGAAGTCGGATGTGGTGCTGGCGCAAACTTTCCCTTTTTTCTCAGTTATTGTCCCAATGTTTATGGTATTGATGGCAGCGAGTTTATTATTGGTGAGCTGAAACAAAGATTCACTAACATTTCAAATAATCTGTATGTGGGTGACTTTACACAGCCCTGGCCCTTTCAAACACAGTTCGACTTAATCGTCGACCGGGGCGCATCCGTACACAATCCAGCCAGTAGCATTCAGCGCTACCTAGATCAGGCTTACGATAAACTTAAGCCTGGCGGTGTATTACTGATCACTGATTGGTTTAGCACTGAGCACTCTGATTATGCTAAAGCGCCTGAGTCGGTCGATGAATATACTAAAACAGGCTACACTTGGGGACCATTTGCAGGTGTTGGAAACGTCAATTTCTTTAACGCAGACCTCATCCACCAGCTAGTATCGCGATTTGAAATTGTGTCACTCAGTCACGCTCAGTCTAGCGAGTACGGCAGCGATGGAGTACATGCTGCTTGGAGTATGGTACTGAAAAAACCAGCTCATGAAGAATAAGTTTACTCTTGAGCGTTGTGAGCTGGACCATCACTGGGACAGCTTTATCGCCACATCTCCCCATGGTAGTCCGTTTATTCATAGCCAGTTTATTGCGCTGCTGGGTGTGAAGTATCACGCCTATTATTGCTGTAAAGGCAAAGAAAAAATAGCCGCTGTGCTACTGATCGTAGATGAAAGCGAAACTCAGGTCATCGGTCACTATGATGTTATCCATGACGGCATAGCGCATCGCAATATCAGTCACCTTAATCGTGCCCAGGGCCATTCCGAGTTGTTCGCAGCGCAAGAATATATTGCCGAGTACCTCACAGAGCACTACACTCAGGTGCAGCTCAAATTGCACCCGGCCATTAAAGATATTCGTGCCTTTTTGTGGGTCAATTATCATAATGACGGCCCTATGTTTGCTGCCGTGCCGCGCTATACTTCTATACTCGAACTCGATGAATTTAACGCCACAGAAGTAGAACTTGAACAGTCTGATAACTACAGCAATAGCTCAGTATCAAGGCGTCAGGAGATACGCTATGGCATTAAAAAAGGAGTAACACTCCAGCCGTCACAAGACTTTGATTTGTTCGCTCAATATTACGGGTTGACCATGGCGCGTCAGGGAATTGAGGTCGATGGTAGGCAATTGTCGTCACTAGCACTAAGAATAAAAAGCTTAGCTGAACAGGGGCTGCTATGTATGTATCAAGCACAAACTCAGGACCAAAAAATCGGTAGTTTTGCGACCTATTTAATTCATCAAGATACTGCTTACTATTTTTACGGCGCAAACCACCCAGACATGCGCGATAGCCATACTGGGACGGCTGTTTTGTGGCAAGCCTTCCCGCTACTAGCGCAAAAAGGTATCTCGCGATTGGATTTAGAGGGGATTAACAGTCCGCAGAGGGGCTGGTTCAAATTGAGTTTCGGTGGCAATATCGAACCATATTTTCATATCAGGCTTGGCTAACGCAGGCCGACGCTTAACTCGCGTCGGCTGCCCGCATAATTGACTCATAAGCCTCAATCAATACCTCAGCCTGACGCCAGCATTTTCCACTGAAACGACCCGAAACAACGACATTGTCGACGCAGTTTGTCAATGTCTCGTAGTTCTGCTGATTAACGGCCTGAAACTCTGTTGTTGGAACTGGAAAAGTATTATTGATCACTTGAGTATGACCGCTTACAAGCTTCGCTTCTGGGTCAACAATCCCCATCTCCTTGAGTTGCTTGATAATCTCCGCTTGTGTAAAGGAACTTACTTCATCAGGACTGCACAAAATCTCCGCTGATATGTGATGATGTGTGCTTCGGCCAATTAAGTTTGGATATAACGTCAAACGAAAAATAGCACTGTCTGGATCCCAAACCCAAAGATAATGGGAATTTCTATCTAGTAAAGGACGGTCAAAATTTAGGTGAAAAATCAGCGCAGTTCGCAAGGTAACTTGGCCTCTGGAAGGCGTCAGCCCCATTGCACTCAAGGCAATGAAAGGTGGAGCACTCCAGAATAAAAAGTCACACTTTAACACTCGTTCAGTATTAGCCAACACCAAGTTGGTAACCTTACTGTTGTGATGCACTATTTGCGTAACTCGCTCTGAAGTAATGATTTCTACTCCTGCTTGTTCAACCTGCTGTTGCAGTTGCGTTACCCAGTAACCAATCCCCTCCCCCTTGGTTGGATAGTAATAGGTCACCTCACTGAGGTTATCTTGCGCCTTACGTTTTTGAAAGTCTGATTCACGCTGGTATCCAAGCTTAGCATCAAATGCTGGTAACTGCTTGAGGTTCGCAGTCACATCTGCAGGTAATGCAAGAATGCGTGTAAATCCAAACAGCCCCGCCGCCATTGTTAACTCCTTCAGTGGCGCATCCTTACCATAGAGCTTTTCTAAAATAGGCAGCACAATACTTTCAGTAAAAACAACGCCTAAGGAATCTACACAATAATCGTAAATCAGGTCAGTATCCGGTAGTTCTGTACAATTGATCAGTTCACCGCAGCCACTTAAGTAAGTCTCTTTTGGTAGCTTAGTCGCATCTGGAAATGGACTGTTCAAATCCCAACTACCGCCAAAGTAATTTCCTGAGCATAGTCTAGATATTTTATTCCAACAGCCACTATTGGCATCCGAAAACAAAATCTTATCAAGCTCTTCTATTCCAGTAGCATTAGGAATATGCGAACCCATATCGTAAGCGGCACCAGAGCTATCTTTCACGGAACAAAACAAACCACCAACGGTTTCTGCCTGCTCAATCAGTACCACATTGGTAAAGCGTCGTTTTAACAGTAAAGCTGCGACCAGACCACATATACCTCCCCCAACGACTACCGCTTGACTATTTGCCATCATTACTCTTCCCTATTAGGAGATAACATTTTTAGCAGCGCATGCCCCTCAAGTTTACTGATTGCATTTGCAAACTCCGTAACCGATTGATTGTACTTACGCGCAATATCTATCGTGTCATGCTCCCCATCGCTGTAGCAAAGTAACATCTTGATATGATTTAGTTCGTCCAGTTGGCGGGTTCGCTCTTCACTAAAAAAGCTGAGAGTCGGATATAAATCACGACTACCCAAATTGGGCTCACCATAAGGATGCGTGTTTTCAAACCGCGCACTTTGCTCAAAGGCTAGGAAGATCTTTTCCAGTTTGTCTATGCTATCTAATAACGGCTTGATCCCCATATATTCTTTGTCATCTAATGATGTATGGTATTCTTTGTAACCTGTGTGGAAACTGCGGCTGACGCAACAAACTGGAAATTGGAACCCAGGGGCATTATACTGACGCTCATCAGAGCCACTCAGTGGTGTGAACGGAATATTGCTATGGCCATATCCTTCTTCACTAAGATGATAAAGCAGCTTATCTAGTAACCCATTATCATTTCGACTGTGCTTAAACACTAGCTCCCGTGGACTTCCGCCCAAGCAATTCAGTACAAGCCCTGAAACTAAGTTTTGGCGGAAATGATTTTGCATTACATGTAACATCCCCAAACTTCCAATGGTCTCGGGGTGAAGCGCAAAACGATATGAGTAGCGGCGCTTTGGCCATTGCTTTATTCGATGATAAAGCCCAAGCAACACCAGAGGACCACTAAGCTCATTATTCGCCATAGAGGGGTGACATAGATAAGAGCTAAGTAGCACTTCCTGTTTAGATTGCCCTGCAAGCAGCGTGTGCTCGATATCTAAATGACCGTCCACAAATTTGCTTTTAATTACAGCTCGATACTGACCAGCCTTTAGTTCGTCTCTACGTGTCTGGCTCAGGCAAAAGCCCCAACGCTTTTTATAGTAGCTCGTAACATAGGGAACAGCTTCTGGTAATTCAGGTAGGCTATACAGGTGAGGCTGGAGTTCTTCTAGCGTTAAGATCTTATCTACTGGCTCAGAATAATTAACAACGTCAAGGTTAAGCCGTTTTATGTCAGCAATACGTTCGCCGTCAGGGCCCACCAAGTAAGCCTCATCACAGTGCCACTCCTGAGGGACCTGCCAATCAAATAAAGCAGTGCCAGTTGGAATAGATAGTCTCTCCAATGGCATATATCGTCCAAAGATGTCGTAACTTTGTCTGAGCCCAGGCCCTGTGATAGACCTTAAGATTGGAAACAACTCGTCATAAAGGTCACTGTAAAATTGCTCACTTTCTTCGTAGTGCACTACTGCAACTCCTTTCCTAGATCACATTTTTCAGTGTAATGATCACAAAAATGAGTATAAATTTCCTTGATATAACTCATCCAAAGCTGATTAAGCCTTTCATATTGTGCTAAACAAAAAGCTTCATCTTCGTATGTATAAAGTAAGGTTATCATCGGACAGTGATAATACAGTAGCGACCCTTTTACCAAGTGAAATAGGTGTCCCAGAATAGAGTCTCGATATGCAAACAAATAGCGTGATTGACGTCTTAGCTGATCCGCTGCTTCTTGCCTAGACTTCACGGGTTCTGACGCTATCTCACAAATATGCAAAACAAGTTCATTAAGGCTATCTAGTGCAATAAATTCGTCACTTACATCATCAAGATTAAATACGTTAAAACAATCAGACTTAATTAATTCTACAGTTTTAGTAATATCATAATCTTCTTCAATATCGAGTAAGTCATCTGCTTTTACTGGTAGTGCCTTTTCAATTTTAGCGCCGCTCCCGATATTTAAACATGTATTGACATCATAATAATTAAGCAGCTTTTCTAGTTGGGCATGAGCGATCATAAATAGATCGTTTGATACAACGGTACCACCGAGGTTACCTTCTAAAGTGTGGCCCTGTATCTCCAAGTGAGCGTGGCCTAAAGATTCATCATCGCCATTATTAGGCCTGTAAATACTGTCTTTACTGTGATGCGCACCTCTTGGGTCTTTTCCATTATCAACGCCAAATAGGTACACATTTCTAAACCCTAAATACAAGGCAAATGATAAAGCGGTATTCGCAACAACTGGATTACTATACGGGATTTTTGGCAAAGTCTGTGACATATAACGCAATGCGATAATGTCCATCATCGAAGTACCAGCCTCAGAGCCTTTCGCAGCGATGCCAGCCCATTTGTATCTTTTATTTGTATCTGGGTATAAGGTGCTTAACCCGATTAGATTGGTATTTTGATAAACCTCTGGTGGAACAATATCACCAAAGATTTTGTAATTTGAATATGGCCTTTCTACTAAAACGTGGAAATCAACTGGGATCCCCTTTCTGTACAAAGTGGCGATCGATGTGCCTGCAGCAATTACAATTGCTTTTTTGTGATTGCGCTTAATAAAATCTTCAGCTTCATCTAACGAAGGACCATTGCCTATAATGAAAACAGGTGTGTCTTTATTTAAGTTTGTGCTCGCCTTGGTAAGCCATGCCGCTTTGTTTCTAACATGATGAATGCTGTGCGCTAACCCTGTCACGGCGTCATTATAAAATCCGTGCCCAAATTGAAAGCGGAAATAATCCTTCGACCATTGTTGAATAAGCACATTTAATCGTGCATCTGGTGTGTGCTGATAACAAAAGCTTCTAACAAGAGCAAATGCGCCAACATCTTCAGCTATTTTTTCAATGTCTCGGATAAACGTACTATGGTCAACTCCCAAGTGAAAAAATAAACATCCACCCTGCTCGTCAATATCTGAAATAATCTGATACCAGTCGGTACAAAATAGGCTCGCAAAAAACTGTTCAAAGTCGGGCTCAATTAGAAAAGTATAATCAAACTGAGTCCGTTCAAACAATAATGGGATGTGATACCCCAAACCAATACCAAAAATAATTGCTGTTGGGAAATGTTCAGGTAAATGAGTTAATTTTTCTTCGCCTTGGTTTCGAATATCAACCATCAAATTAGTCAGTTCGGTCATATAACGGACATGCAGGCGATCATCTTCTTGGTTTTGACCGTATCCGGTATAATCAGTAAGACTTAGTACAGGTTTACTGAGCTGCTTCTCAACTTGAGTTTGAGTTTGTTCTATTGGTGACTGAGAATAAATTGGCGCTGTGCAGCCCTTTGGAACAAAGTTACCATGCCCTGATGCAGTCACGTGCAGACAAAAGTCTTCACGAACGTGATGCTCCTTAATGGTCTGTGCAATACTGGGGAAATATTTTTCGAAACTTTTTAAATTTTGATTAAAACGTTCGTTAGCTTCTTCAGCAAACTTGGCTTCTTTAGCCTGATGAGCAGCGGTATCCGATAGTTGCTCACTTAGAGACTCTAATTGTTGTGATAAGGGGTCTTTGTTCATACATTTGCCGGTGTCGTATTAAATATTTTTATACGCTTTGATCTTTTTTTTATTGCCAATAACTTGTGATAGTTCTTTTGCAACAGCGCTTTTTTCCTGCTGCAACTGGCTCATTATTGATTGGATATGATTGAATATGACTAAAGCCGATTGTTGAGCTTGTTCTGAATCAGCTAACACATCAGCTGTTAATATTGTCCGGAGCTGTTTGTCTATCTGAATGAAAAGACATTGAGCCTCTTCCAACTCACCTGCCTGACAAGCAGCATCCAGCTTATTAAGGGTTGCTTCTATGTGAGCTAACTCAGCCGACATTAGCATCCGCGCCGTTAGCATCCAGTGTCTGCTTACGTACATCAATTGGAATCGCGTCCCAAGCAGACTTGATTTCCTTCAGCAAATTCGATACTTCATCAACTATAGCGGGGTCATTTTGCATGCTAGCATCTAACAATCTGTCCAACATGTATGAATAGAGGGCATACAGATTCTCTGTTACCTCGCCACCAACTTCAAAGTCTAAGCTTCCACGAAGTGCTTCAATGATGGCTGAAGCCTTAGAAATATGTTCTGCTTTGGCTTCGAGATGACGCTTTTCAATAGATACCTTTGCAAGTACCATTTTTTCAACGGCACCAGCCATCAACATTTGAATTATTTCATAGCGATCTGCACCTGCAACTCTCGTTTTCAATGCTTCTCTTTGGTAATTTTTGACTCGGGCGTTATACATATCACATGCCTCTTAGTTTACTTAGATTTAGTGAAGCCAGGTAAATTTGCTAATTGAGCACCTAAATAGGACTGTGTTTGTTGCATTTGAGCAATCAACACGTCTAGACCAGCATATTTTTGACGTAACCCTTCTTCCATCGATTTCATTCGATATTCATGATTCAGGACGTCATCTTCTAAATCATCTAACTGGCTATTTAAGCTCGTCTCACGTTGCTTCAATATGCCTTTAGAATCGACGTAATTACCTAGCAACTCTTCAAGTTGTTTAGCTACACCGTTATCACCTGCAAAAGCCTTGCCAATATCATCGTAGTTATCGTCCATAGCTTCATTAAGACTTCTTACCAGTGAAGATTTTTCAAGATATCCATCTTTTTTAACGCCGAGGCCAATATCAAAAATGGAACCAAATGGACCTGCGTCTGTAAGCTCTGACGATAGAGTCGATATCATCTGGTCGCTCAATGTCCTCATTGAGGAGTCACCGTTTAACGGTCTACCAATTCTAGTGTGAAGGCCAATAGTGCCAATCAAATTATTATAATTTGCAATAAACTCGTCAATCATTTTGCTAATAGACTCACGATCGTAATCAATATTTAATTTAGCTGTCGCATAACCATCAGTATCGTTACCTTCACTAACTTCAAGGGCTCTAATCGTCATGTCTTGCACCGCATCCTTGAATGTGTTGCTATCACTTGTCACTTCAAGGCCATCAACAGTAATAATTGCGTTTTGCGCAGCTTGAACTGTTGTCATTCCACCAGCACCACCACCAGATGCAGTTGTGCTGATTGCATCAAGCTCTGCAGTATCCGAAGTTATCGTTAAGTCGTTATTGTCGCCGGTGACATTAGAAGTAAGTACAAGCTTAGAACCAACATTACCCGTATTCACGATATTCGCGGTTACCCCGAAATTAGACTCAGAAGAGTTTATTGCGTCTCTAAGCTCAGCAAGTGTCATTCCCGCTGTCACATCTAAATCAAATGACTTATCTGGCCCAGCTGCGAACGAAAGTGTACCTCCGGATGCACTTACGACCGCATCAGTCGATGCAAATGCGTCGTCTGCTGAAATGATTCGGCTACCCTCTGCCAATTGTTTGACGGCAACTTTAAAGTTTCCTACGGATATATCTGATGTTGGAGTAACACTGATTATATCTCCGCCACTAGGTTGGGTAATGTTTGCTACTCGCTTACCAAAGTTGTCAGGATCTGCAAGCTTCGCCATCGTATCTTTGAGTTTAGAGATTGCTGACTTTAACTCACCAACCGCAGATAACTCCACTTTTAAAGAGTCTTCTTTTTTGGCAAATGCTTGTAACTTAGGAACATTTTCAGCATCAATTGTCGCTTTAATGATGCTTTCTAAGTCAAGCCCCGAGCCTATACCCGCTGATGTAATTAATGGCATACAACCTCCAACCCAATATTAAGCTGTTTTATCAAACAGCAATCCTCTACTTGACACCTTATCGGCAAACTCTTCGAGAGCTTTAGCCATTTCACGAAACTCCTCGGAAGGAATTTCCCGTATTACTTCGTCATTGTTCGTATCGATCACCTTTACAACGGGAGGATCTCCACGTTCGTCAAACTCGAAAGACAAATTAGTTGCTGTAACAGGAATAAACTGATTCAGCTTTTCTAAGTTGCTTTTAATTTCTTCCACAATGTCAGGCTTTACAGCACCTTGTTCCTCGCTTTGCTTCGTACTAGATTCTGTTTTGCTAGTAGACTCAACCGCACGAGTCGTCTCTGCAGAAGATGCCGTCCTAATTAATTCTTCTGGTTTTGTATGATTGACGAATCCATTTGGTGTAGACGCTTGAACTTCTTTCACAACACACCTCCGAACCTTTTACCGTAAAGTATACGCCAAGTTTGAGAATTATTCACAAACCTGACGCTACAATACTAATCAATTAACCTAGTAGCGATAAAGCTACTTGCGGTCTTTGATTCGCTTGGCTCAAGATAGAACTACTTGCTTGTTGCAAAATCTGCATCTTAGTCAAGTTTGCAGTCTCTTGTGCGAAGTCTGTATCTTGGATCCGAGAACGTGCAGCCGTTAAGTTTTCAGCAACATTCGATTGGTTACGAATAGTTGACTGGAATCGGTTTTGAACCGCACCTAACTCTGCGCGTTTCTTATCAACTACCGCAATCAAGTTATCCATACCAGCTAATACAGCCTGGGCATTCGCTTGCGAAGATACAGAAATACCAGCCGCCGTGAATACATCTGAGAAGACTTTCGCATCTGCTTCGGTACCAATCGTGGTACTAATTGTACCTGTAGTCGCACTGAGTGCCACACCAGTTACACCACTTGCGATGCCTGCAATACCAGACAGTGTGAAGCCGCCATCCGCTTGTAAATCGTTTGCAGTACCTGCTACGTTTTGCATACTAAAGCCGATAGTTTGAACTGCATCGGCACCAACTTGGAAGTTCGCATCATAACTGCCATCAAGCAAGTTTTGACCACCGAATGTCGTATCCGCAGCGACGCGGTTTACTTCTTCAGCTAATGAACGAATTTCCTCTTGTAGTGCAAGCCTATCCTCATCCGTATTCGAACCGTTCGAAGCCTGCTGAGCAAGCGTTCTAATACGCTGGAACATCTGAGTGGTTTCATCCAGTGCACCTTCGGCTGTTTGCGCTAATGAAATACCGTCGTTGGCGTTTCTCATGCCCTGATTCAGACCATTGATCTGACCATTTAGACGGTTTGTGATTTGCATACCTGCAGCATCATCTTTTGCGCTGTTAATGCGCAAACCTGACGACAAGCGTTGAAAGGATGTATCTAACGCACCTGAGGATTTATTTAGTTGCCGCTGTGCGTTCAATGAACTCACATTGGTATTTACATATAAAGCCATAATAGCCTCCGCTTTATCAACATAACTCGCTGGAGCGGGATACCCCTACCCTGCTACCAACGATGAATAAGAGTCCTAAATTTATAGTTCTCTAATTCTGCTATCGGCTGCTAAAGCGAAAGCTTGAGCTTTATTTGTAATTTTTTTATTTTTTATTCATTTCTAGCCCTGAAGTAGGCTCAGTGCCGCTTGTGGACGCTGATTTGCCTGGCCGAGAATCGTCTGACTTGCTTGCTGTAATATCTGATTTTTAGTTAATTTCGCTGTTTCTAGTGCAAAATCAGCATCTTTAATTCGCGATTTTGCTGCCGACAAGTTTTCAGAAATATTAGCTTGGTTCCGTATTGTTGACTGGAATCGGTTTTGTACAGCACCCAACTCTGCACGCTTTTTATCAACTACCGCAATCAGCGCATCCATACCTGCCATAACGGCTTGTGCATTGGCCTGTGAAGAAACCGAGATCCCTCCTGCTGTGAAAACATTTGAGAACACTTTGGCATCAGCCTCAGTACCAATATTTGTACTAATCGTAGCCGTTGTTGCACTTAATGCAGCGCCAGAAACACCACTCGCTACCCCTGCAATCCCAGAAAGTGTAAAGCCACCATTGTCAGCCAAACTATTTGCTGTCGCACCTACATATTGCATGCTAAACCCAATAGTTTGAACCGCATCACCACCAACTTGGAAATTAGCAGCATAAGAACCGTCAAGTAAGTTCTGTCCACCAAAAGTGGTATCAGACGCTACCCTATTAACCTCAGAGGCTAACTGTCTAATTTCTTCTTGAATGGCTAAGCGATCTTCATCAGTGTTAGAACCATTCGCTGCCTGTTGAGATAGGGTACGGATACGTTGGAACATAGAAGTGATTTCATCCATTGCCCCTTCAGCGGTCTGAGCTAATGAAATTCCGTCATTGGCGTTTCGGTTCCCTTGGGTTAAACCTAAAATTTGAGATTGTAATCGATCGGAGATTTGTAACCCGGCTGCATCGTCAGCAGCACTATTAATACGCATACCAGATGACAAACGTTTGAAAGATGTATCTAGTTCATTGCCCGAGTTAGTTAGCTGTCTCTGTGCATTAATAGCACTAACATTTGTATTTACATATAAAGCCATAATTCACTCTCTTTTTGTCAAATCAATATCTAATTGATAGATAGTTAAATGACAAAGCGGCACTTATGCATCGGGTATTCAACCAACTAAGGCAACCAATTGCCACTTTGACGCCAGAATTTACTGTAACTAGTAGTAAGCAAATAGCAGGCCAAAAATACAAAGCTATGATTAAATAACAGAGGGAACTTAAAAATAGGTATTAAATACTTTGTTTATCGAGGAACGACTATCTAGCATTTCGGCATCTAGCCGCAGCTTTTTTGGGGGTGGAGAGGCTTCCGTTCAAAGAGTAAGGAAATATAAAAAGAGGCCAGTTGGCCTCTTTAGATAAATTTGAGAGTGAGTGTCATTTTTCTAGCATAAAGTTGGCATACTTAATGCTTTAATTAACGTGTTCATTGTTTTAATGAACGCTATTGGATTTAAGCACCTCCGCTTTATCATCCAATTCGGTGCCTAAGCAAATACCCCATTCGGCTTAGGCACCTTTACCTTCCAACTGTTATCCTAGAAGACTTAAAGCAGCCTGAGGACGTTGGTTAGCCTGACTTAGGATTGTTTGGCTAGCCTGTTGAAGGATCTGCATTTTGGTTAAGCTTGCAGTTTCCTGAGCGAAGTCAGTATCTTTGATACGTGATTTCGCAGCCGACAAGTTCTCAGAGATATTTGCTTGGTTACGGATCGTTGATTGGAATCGGTTTTGAACCGCACCTAACTCCGCACGTTTCTTATCAACTACCGCAATCAAGTTATCCATACCAGCCAGTACAGCCTGAGCATTCGCTTGCGAAGATACTGAGATGCCCCCAGCTGTGAATACGTCTGAGAATACTTTTGCATCAGCTTCAGTACCAATGTTTGTACTGATAGTTCCTGTTGTTGCACTCAGTGCTACACCTGTTACTCCACTTGCGATACCCGCGATACCTGACAGTGTAAAACCGCCGTTTGCCTGCATATCATTTGCTGTACCAGCAACATTTTGCATACTGAAACCGATAGTTTGTACCGCATCAGCACCTACCTGAAAGTTTGCTGAGTAACTACCATCCAGTAAGTTTTGACCACCAAAGGTCGTATCAGCAGCGACACGGTTTACCTCTGAAGACAATGAGCGGATCTCTTCTTGAATCGCCAAACGATCTTCGTCTGTATTTGAACCATTCGCTGCTTGTTGAGCTAGGGTACGAATACGCTGAAACATTGACGTTACTTCGTCCATCGCACCTTCAGCAGTTTGTGCTAAAGATATGCCGTCGTTCGCGTTACGGTTACCTTGGTTAAGACCATTGATTTGTGAACTCAAACGGTCAGAAATTTGTAGGCCTGCAGCATCATCAGCAGCGCTGTTGATACGAAAGCCTGATGATAGACGCTTGAATGAGGTATCTAGTGAGTTACCAGAATTCATTAATTGTCTTTGTGCGTTCAATGAACTTACGTTAGTATTTACATAAAGTGCCATGATGGTTCTCCCACTTTAAATCGAGTCTTTCACTCTCAAACTTAGATTCTTTTCCAACCTTTGAATGTTTTTCACTCTCCGGCTTGGTTAATTAAGTTATCGGTCGGCAAAAAATTTCCTTTAGTATTTTTTTTAAAAAAAAATTATCGTCATGATTTCTATATGCTTTTATTATTGAGCAAACAAATATGGCAAAGTTTTGACGCACCTAGGTTACGGTCAGAGAGTTAAATGAAAATATTTTATTATTCAGCTTGTTACGAGGAAAAGTAGAGTTTAAAGCAGTGTGAAAGTAAACGGCCCGTAAAGGCCGTCTTTTAACGAATATAGTCTAATAGAGAAAGATTAGTTAGGCGGCCAAATGTTGCCTGAGAGGCCTGCAGCGCAGTTTCATGCTTGGTGAGCTCTGAAATCGCAGAATAAAAATCGACTTCTATTAAAGCCGCTTTATTTGCCTTATTATCAACGTCCAAGTCTGAATTTGCATCAGATACAAGCTTTGCAGCATTTAACCTGCCACCAAGCCCCGCTTGTCCTTGCGATATCTTGATTTTGGCATTGTCTAGTCCAGAGATCCCGTCTGCAAGTACCTGTTTGTAATCATCACCCGTAATACTGGGGTCTCTCAATGACGTAATCATAGATCCCAACGTATTTAGAATGTTTTCTTTCTGGGGTTTTTCTAAATCAAAGCTGATTTGACCAGATCCGGTACCTTCATATTTAAATTCCATACCTGCGACTTTGACCGAATTACCTTCAAAGCTACCCGTTGAAATAACGGTTCCTCCCTGCTCAAGCTGGTAAGTATTTGGCGTACCCGCTGTCACTACTAAGTCAAAGGTGTTTGCACCTGCAGGCGCGCTTGGATCCGCGTTGTAATTCGCTTTATGAAACTTATCAAACACAGCTTGCTCATCTACATAAACCGATGCAGAGGTGATACCACCAGAAACCGCACCTGTATTTGACGTAATATTCAGTCGCTTCTCTGCACTTTCAAATACATCAAAACCGTTATCACTGGAACGTATCTCGACCCCTTCAGAGACTTTTATTTTATGCTGTCCTTGGTCACCATTATATACGTACTTTCCAGTGGCAGAATCAAAGCTGTAGGTTTGCGTATTATCTTGGTAGCCGGAAAATATAAACTTACCATCCTCACTTTTTGAGTTCATTAAATCCAAAATAGTATCCTGAATGGATTCTAGCTCATCAGCAATCGCTTCACGGTCAACGTCAGATAACCCACCGTTACCAGCCTGTATTGACTTCGCATAAGCGCTATCAATGGCCGTTTTAATATTTTCTAGCACTGACTCTTGAGTATCTAATCTCGAAGACAACATAGTCAGGTTCTTAGTAAACTGCTCATTTGCTTGGATCCTGTCATCAAAAAGCATGGCTCTAGCAGTCGCTGAAGCATCATCAGAAGCGCTCAGTACCCGCTTTTGCGTGTTCAGCTGCTGTGTTGCTTTATTCACGTCCTGCTGATTACGCAAAATAGAATTAAGATTAGAATTAAAAATTTGATTTTGAGATAAACGCATAATTACCTCGCTGCACTTAATAAGGTATCGAACACAGTTCTCGCTGCCGAAATGACTTGCGCTGAAGCCGAGTAAGACTGTTGAAAACGTAACAAATTGGCCGCCTCTTCATCTAGGTTTACACCCGATAGAGACTCAAACCATGCACTTGACTGATTAGCCAGCGCTTCAAATGCAGCGCCATTGGTTTTTGCTTGATTGGTGATAACCCCTACACCAGTGACAATATCGGCATATGCTTCATTAAAGGTTTTATGGCTTTCGGTACTACCTGTAGACTCTACATTTTGTCTAACTAAATCCGATGATTTCAGACCATCGAGCGCTGCACCATTACGGTTGTCATCAAAGCCACCGGTGTTAAAGCTAATCTCAAAACTATCACCGGTATTCGGTGTACCCTCAATATCGAAAGTGAAGCCAAGGTTATCAAAAGGTGCAGGCGCTGCTCCCACTCCAGAGAGAATATCTTTACCATCCGCAGGAGCCGTAAAGGTATGCGTTGTACCTGAATTACTGGTCAACGTATATTCGTTAGCGTTGGCTGTTTTAGTCAAAGTATAAGGACCATCATTCAACGTTGGCGGCGTTCCCGCAGTAAACGCACTGGTCGCGGGGTCGGTATCAGTGACGACTCCAGCTGAAATGGTCGCCGTACCATTATTGTCTGCTGATTTTTCAGTACGAATTGGCGACGCTAATGCGAGTGCTTCTGGTCTTTGAGTTGCAAGCTCCAACCCAGTTGCAGCCTGTTGATTTAATTTCACAAGAAATCTATCGCCTGTTGCACCACTACCAGTTACGTTCATTTGTAAGCCAAAATAATCGCCCGTTCCCGTGATGACTCCACCTGCAATATTACCAGTCGTCGGAGTACCGATAGGATTGCCTTTGGCATCTACAGCTGTTATTTCAACGGTTGTTGCGCTGGTATAAGTAACTTGGAAATCGGTAGCTGGCAACTCATTGCCGCGCCCAGGCTCAAGTGTTGCCGTAAGCGCTGCGGTGCCTGTATTTTCGCTGTAAGCAAAGCCACCCACGGTAGGTATTTTAAATATATCTCCACCTATGTTGCCATCTAAGTCCATTCCCAATCTATTTTGCTGATTAAAAGCATCTGCCAATGCAAGGCCAATTTGACCTAATTGGTTTTGTGCCGGGATCAACACTTCATCTCTAAATGCCAGTAACCCGCCGATTTTGCCTTTCAAGCTGCCGCTATCTAACTCGAGTTGCACAACATTTTTATCTTTTATGTCTAGGATTAGTTCTTTATGGTTAGGATCTGGGTTGCCTTTCATCGCGAATAAATTGAAGGCTCCACCTTGCATCACAAGTGCATCCCCAGTGCCTAAAAATACGAGCTTCTCGCCATTTTCACCATCAAGTGTTTCTATATCTACAAGTTCAGCGAGCTCCTTGATAGCTTGATCTCGCTCGTTAAGTACACTGTGATCGACATTGTTCAGATTGAGTGCTGATTTACTCGCTACTTGTTTATTTAATTCGCTTATTTTTTGAACAAGGTTATTGGCTTCTTCCGAGAAAATATCCAATTGCTCGTTCACAATACTATTTTGATCAACAACAATACCTGACAATCTATCCATTTGATCGACTAGGCCTTGAGCGCCCGTCATAAATAAAGAGCGGTTAGTTGTCGATGAAGGCAAGTTAATCGCGCTTTGTAAATTATTAAACATCGAGTTGATGCTCTTGCTCAGACTGTTTGAGTCTTGTGCAAACAACGTATCAACGCGGCTTGCCTCAGTGACAAACTGCTCATAGTAAGATTGATTAGAAATATCACGATTTAATTGCTGCTGCGCAAATTGGTTGAGCAAACGCACGGTTTCACCGCGGCCAACCATGCCACCTATCATTGTTCCGTGTTCAGTCCGTTCACGGATATACCCTTTGGTATTTAGGTTAGCGATGTTTTTACTGGTGGTTTGTAGTAACTCGGAGTTAGCCCTAACCCCTGCCGCACCAATATTTAATAGATCAAATGACATCTCATCTGACTCCCTTTGTTAGCGCACCGGATAAGAAATCGGATACATCAATACGCTTTAAAACTGACTTAATTTTGTTGGCATAATTCGGATCGGTCGCGTAGCCTGCATTTTGAAGCTCACTTAAATAAGCATGACTATCACCAGCCTTGTTTAAGGCTTGCTCGTATCTCGGATTACCTTTTAGGAAACTGACATAATCATCAAAGCTTTGTTCTAGCGACTTATAAGCACGGAAATCAGCTTGCTTTTGCACAGGTAACCCTTGCTCAAATTCAAGTGTCGATTTTCTGGCACTTTCACCACTCCAGCGGCTATCCGCTTTGATATTGAATAGATTAAAACTGCTACTACCATCTTTTTTGCTGATGATGTGTTTACCCCAACCGGTTTCCAGTGCAGCTTGTGCAACCATTACCGCAGGGTTCAAGCCTAGCTTTTTCGCAGCTGTTTGAGCGTATTCCCAAATTCTGTCGACGAATTCCTCAGGAGAACCAAAGCCTGTTTGTTCATCGCTTGAGATATCAGCCTTAACATTGACAGCCTCCGGTTCAGGTTTACTCACACTCGCTGTCGCCTGTTTTTTAAAGGAAATATCACCGTCAGCTCTCATAACAGAGGCAGGCTTATACTTTTCAGAATTAGGAGACAACTGCTGCACAATCAGATCTGCAAGTCCTAAGCTGCCCTGCTCAGATAAGTGCATCGAAAGTTGCTGATCATGCATTTCTTCAAAAAACTTGACACCACTAGAGTTAAAAGGGCTGTCTTTATCCTCTAGCGCCTCATTCGCTTTACGCATGCTTTGTAACAACATTTGCGTAAAGATAGACTCAAACTGTTGTGCCGCCTTCTTCAATGCCTGATCTGAGGCACCTTGATCACCCGCACCTTTCAGCGCCTCTTTACGGATCGAATCAAGGTTTCCTAGGTCAAAAAAGCTTTGATTTTTCAATTGGTCGGTGTTCATACACTCAGCACTGTTTGACGTTAATAACTATACAAATAGAAATGCAAAATCCGAGCCAAAAAAAGCCTCACAATTGTGAGGCTAACTAGTTGATTAACAATAGAACATCAAATGACGACTAATTGACCATTTATCGCGCCCGCTTCTTTTAGCGCTTCAAGGATCGCCATTAAATCGCCAGGTGCTGCGCCAACTTGGTTAATTGCCCTAACCAAGTCATCAAGGCTCACGCCTGGGTCAAACACAAAAGCTCTAGAATCATCCTGGTTTACGTCGATAATACTTTGCTGCGTCACTGTTGTTTCGCCATTCGCCAGCGCATTAGGTTGTGACACATTTTGCTGCTCAGCAATTGTTACGGTAAGTCCGCCATGAGTAATTGCCGCAGGCTGTAACTTGACATTTTTGCCGATAACGATAGTACCAGTGCGCGAGTTAACGATGATCTTCGCAGCGGTATCCGCTGGTTTGAATTCAAGATTCTCAAGCGTAGATAGATACGCAACGCGCTGAGACGGATCTCTTGGTGCAATTACTCGAACTGAGGCAGCATCCATCGGCTTAGCACTGTTTGGTCCAACAAGTCCATTGATAGTATCAGCCAAGCGTTTTGCGGTAGTAAAATCTGGTCTATTCAAGTTAAAGGTAATGTAATCACCCTGAGTAAACGGACTTGGTACCGCTCGCTCCACTGTCGCGCCATTTGCCACACGCCCTACTGTCGGGGTGTTGATCACAACTCGACTCCCGTCGGCACCATCGGCGCCCAAGCCACCAACAATCAAGCTACCTTGCGCGATTGCATACACGTTACCATCGACCCCTTTAAGAAAGGTCTGAAGTAAAGTGCCGCCTCGTAAGCTACCAGCACTACCAATAGATGAAACGGTAACGTCAATGGTTTGACCGGGTTTAACAAAAGGTGGTAGATCTGCGTGAACCGCAACAGCCGCAACATTTTTAATTTTTGGCTTTAAGCTTGCGGGCATCGTGATCCCAAAGCTATTCAACATCGCTTTAAAGCTTTGCTCGGTAAATCTGGTTTGCTCACCGGTACCAGGCAAGCCTACAACTAGGCCGTAGCCAACCAGTTGGTTTGAACGAACACCTTCAACCATACTGACATCTTTAACTCGCTCAGCAGAAGCCAAAGAAGAAAAACCAACCAACGTAATGGCCGCACCGATAAGCAAAATATTCTTAAGCATATTGTTCATTTTCAGCACCTTAAAACGGCATCAGCGCGCTCATAAAGAAACTCGTTAACCAACCTGCACTTTGCACTTCTTGCTGGTCACCTTTACCCGAATATTGAATTCTGGCATTTGCCACCCGATTAGACTCAACAGTGTTATCTGCCGTTACATCCTGAGGTCTTACCAACCCTTCTAAGCGAATAAATTCCTCGCCAGTATTAAGGGTTAACCACTTTTCGCCGCGGATCACTAAATTACCGTTAGGCAATACTCGGGTGACATTGACCGATATATTCCCGAATAAGCTATTTGACTGATTAGATTTCGAATCACCAGAGAAAGAAGAGCTGGATTTAGCACCAAACTGTATTGCTTCCTTCCCGATATTGATGGCATTGCCACCAAGACCAATCACAGGGTCTAGGCTTGAATCACTGGATTTATCCAGTTCAGAATTTGCAGCTTTGGTTGCCTGAGTCGTTTCTCTGAGCACAATAGTAATGATATCACCAACTCTTAACGCTTTTTTGTCAGCATAAAGATCATTGGAAAACTGAGTATTAAACAATGACCCTGTTGCCACCATTTGGGCTTGATTATCCTCGGGATAGATAGGTGCATAATACGGATCGTCACGCACCACATTTTTATTTTGTGTTGTACTACATCCAGATAATGCAGCGACCGTTACGATGGCTAAATATAATGCACGCATAATACCCCCTACCCAATTACAACTGTTGATTAATGTAGCTCAGCATCTGATCTACCGTTGAAATCACTTTTGAGTTCATCTCATACACACGTTGTGTTTCGATTAGATTTACAAGCTCTTCGGTCACATTAACGTTTGACGTTTCAAGTGCGCCTTGAACAACTTTACCTAGGCCTTCAACGCTTGGGTTACCCTGTACTGGTGCACCACTCACAGCAGTTTCTGTATAAAGGTTTTGTCCAATCGGCTCAAGACCTGATGGATTAATAAAGTCACTGATCGTCAATTGCCCAATGACAACGTTTTCAGCTTGTCCAGCAACACGGACCGATACTTCACCATCTTGAGAGATAGTGATTGATTGTGCATCGTCGGGTACGTTCATCTCAGGTAAAACTGGAAAACCAGCGCCAGAGGTAACAATCCGACCTTCTTCATCCGTCGTGAACTGACCGTTTCTTGAATACGCAGTTGTGCCATCTGGCATCTGAATCTCAAAAAAGCCCGGACCTTGGATCATCCAATCCAAAGAGTTTTCGGTACTTAACATATTACCTTGAGAAAAATTCTTTTGGTTGGCTACCACTTTGGCACCTGCACCAAGCATTAAGCCTGATGGTAGTTCTGTATCTTGAGAGCTGCGGCCACCTGGTTGATTGATGTTTTGATATAGTAAATCTTCGAATATCGCCCGACTCTTTTTGTAGCCAACGGTACTGGCGTTCGCCAAGTTGTTCGAAATAACTGAAATATCAGTTTGCTGAGCATCTAAGCCTGTTTTACTTATCCACAATGCCGGATTCATAATCTCTACCTCACTCTTAAACTATGCGTAGGAGCGAAGTGTGTCGCTCATCTATTTCTTCAGCTGTTTTCATCAGCTTAATTTGCATTTCAAATTGTCTTTGATGGTTGATCATATCGACCATCTCATGAACAGGATTGACGTTGGACATCTCTAAGAAGCCACTCATCACTTTTGCGGTTGGAGATATTTCACAAAAGCCACAGATCCCATCTTCTAACTTATCTTCTTTTGGTCTATAAAGGCCGTCATTGCCTTTTTGTAGCTTACTATTATCTGCTTCAATAATTTTCAGCCTATCAACCACCTCAAGAAAGTTAGCAGGGGCGCCTTGTGGACGCACTTGAATAGAACCATCGTCACTAAAAACCACTTTATCAACGGGGATAGGTAAAACAATAGGTCCACCTTCGCCAATAAGTTGACGCCCGTGAGCGGTGACTAACGCACCGTCATTACGAATGTTAAGCGTGCCGACTTTGGTGTAAGCTTCTTCGCCCGAGGCGTCAACTACACTTATCCACGACTTATCATCTACTGCAATATCAAGCTCACGGCCAGTTTCAACGATTGCACCGCCGGTCATATTAGTACCTGGGCGCTCCTGCATCGCGAAAACTCGAGTAGGTAGCCCTTCGCCAAACGCCTGCATTGAGCGCGCTTGTGCAAAATCTGCTTTGAAGCCAGTCGTGTTGGCATTAGCAAGGTTATTCGCTTTGAGTGCCACACCGCGCAAGCTTTGCTTAGCGCCTGACATTGCGATATACACCATTTTGTCCATGACGATGACCTATAAAATTCAAACTTAATCTAGTTAATGCAAGCACAGTGCCAAAGTGATGAGATGTTTTTGACGGACATAAAAAAGGCTGCCTTTGGAGCAGCCTTTGGAGGGCATAATATATTATCGGATCTGTAATATATTTTGTTGTAATGTTGAGTTAACCTCAAGCGCTCGAGAGTTCGCTTGGAAGTTACGTTGAGCACTGATAAGGTCGACTAACTCGTTTGTGAGGTTAACGTTCGATTGCTCTAACGCCGATGAACTAATACCACCAAGAGTACCTGTGTTTGGCTCGCCTGCAAGTGGCTCACCAGAAGATAGGCTTTTCTTCCACTCAGTATTACCGATCGCCTGGAGGCCTTGAGAATTCGGGAAGCGTACTAGCGCGACTTGCCCTAGGAAAGTCGAGTCACCGTTAGTGTATGAAGCCACTACTTTCCCATCAGTACCAATATCAATACCTGCTAATCGACCTACGGTTGCACCGTCTTGTTCCAGTGCTTTCACTTCAAATCGACCTGATGAATATTGTGTCGGTAACTTCTGAGCAGTGTTTGCTTCATCACGCCAGTTAACAACGATATCATTCGGGAAAGTTGCGCCATTTTCTAACAAGTTTGACATACCAATAGTTGGATCTGTCGCATCTTGAGGACCTGCTAAACTAAGTGGATTAAAAGTTGTTCCAGCGTTGTTACTAAATGTCAGTGGTGAAGCTGATGGATCATCCGCTGTTTGCGAAGGAATACCACTTGCATCAAAACGGAACACACTTACTGGGGTGTATGGCACTGGTGGCGTGGCGGTTGGGTCAATTTGCTGCGCGTTATGGTTAAATGGCTTATCGTCCATTGTTGCATAAGTTGACCATTGATTATCAGCTGTTTTTCTAAAGAACAGTTGTAATGTGTGCGACTCACCCAATGAGTCATATACCGTAATTGCCGTTCTTGAGTTATACGATGCACTTTGCGTAGGATCGAATGCAATCGTAGGTGGCTGTGCCGTGGCATCTAGGTTAAACGAGGTATAGATTTGCGATGTTGCACGAGGAGAACCCGATGCATCAGGAATTTGAACAGGTGATGTTGTACTTAGACTCAAAGACGTTGTATCACCTGTCGATGGATCGACCGGAAAACCTTGTAAGTAGTCACCCTTAGCATTCACGATAAAGTTATCTTTATTTAGTTTAAATGCACCAGCTCGAGAATAGGTGAAATCCTGCGACTGAAGAGAGTTTGACATGGCAAAATAGCCTTCTCCCTCAATCGCCAAGTCTAGCGAGTTTTGCGTAAACTTTAATGACCCTTGGTGAAACTGCTGCGCAACCATGGTCGTTTGTACACCATCACCATTTTTCGTTTTGCCAGAGCTAAAAACCGAAGATGCGTAAACATCAGCAAATTCTGCGCGAGACTCTTTAAAACCCGTCGTGTTCACGTTAGCAATGTTATTTGCTGTTACATCCAAGTCTTTTTGCGCGGCGGCAATACCTGTCAGTGCTATATTGAAACTCATACTCTCACCTCTAAGTTCTTAAGGTTAATTCTTTTAAAACTACTATGCTATTTCAGCAATATCAGTTAAGCGCACCGCGCCTTCTTTGGTATTAATGACGATGCCATTAGCACCATTAACATTAACACTATCTATATTTCTGAATGTGGCCGAAGGTAAAGTTTGATATTCACCTTCAATCATGCCTTCCGCTTTTATGGTGTATTCACCAGGGGGCATCATCTCGCCATCTTTATTCTTACCATCCCACTCGAAACGCACAGCACCTACACTTTGCTCACCAAACTCAAGCGTATTGACCAAGGCACCTGACTCATCATAAATATCCACGGATAGATTCTGAACCGGTTCCTGTACTATCACAGACCCTTTCGTAAGTGCGTCGTCGCCATGTTCCAACGTCGTTGATTCAAGTAGTGCTTTTTTACCAATCAGCGTTGAAGCTTGAAGCGCTGAGTTAGAAGTCATTGATGCAGCTAATGAGTCAAAGTTCTCATTTAGCTTGGAGATCCCCTCAGCCATGGTAAAGCTTGTCATCTGCGCGATCATTTGATCGTTGTCCGCAGGCTTACTTGGATCTTGGAAAGAGAGCTGTTGAGTAAGCAGCGAGAAGAAGTCTTCTTGCGATAGCTCATCTCTGGGCTTTTTCTCCTCGGCCTGTTTTTGCCTATCCCAGTAGAGTGAATCAACACCCGTTGAAGAAGTGGCATTTACATTATTACTCATCAGCTGTTACTCCCAATTTAGCGCTGGCCCAGTTGCAATGTTTTACTAAGCATTTGCTTTGCAGCGTCTGCAACTTGAACATTGGTTTGGTAAGAGCGAGAAGCAGAAATCATGTTTGCCATCTCCTCTACCACATTCACATTCGGTTTATAAATGTAGCCATTTGCGTCAGCACTTGGGTGGTTTGGGTTGTACTCAACTTGAAGCGGCTTATCGCTCTCAACCACACCTAAGACTTTTACTCCTACTGAAGATCCCGCAACATTGTTTTGGGAAGCTGCAGCTTTGGAAAGTTCAGCAGCAAATACAGGGTGTCTAGCGCGATACACGGTATCTTGACTAGAACTCACTGAGTTTGCGTTTGAGATATTACTTGCGGTGGTATTCAGTCGCACATTCTGTGCACTCATTCCTGAACCCGCAATATCGAAAACGTTATATAAACTCATAATTATGCCCCTTGCCCGCCGAGTGCCTTCTTAAGGCCACTGAACTTACCACCAAGAAATTGCAAACTGGCTTGGTACTCTAATGCATTCTGTACATACAAGTTTCGTTCCACTTGTATATCAACTGAATTACCATCACCTGTATCTGCTTGATTTGGCGAACGATATAGTTCAGATGAATTACTCATTTTGGTACCACCACTGAGGTGTTTTGCATCTGTTCTAACCATATCATTGCCGCTTCTTTGCATTGTCTTTGCCGCTTTTAAAGCACCAGCAAAGTCAATATCTTTAGCTTTGTATCCTGGAGTGTCTGCGTTTGCGATATTGCTTGCTAGAATTTCAGCGCGCTGTGACCGCAGCAGCATCGTATGCTGGTGTATCCCCAACGCTTTATCGAAACTAATTGCCATTATCTGACTCCAAAAAATTGACTCAGGTATGACAAAGCAATCTTTAGGCCAGTTTTAAAAATAAATTTATACTTTAAATTTCAATATGTTAAATTATTTTTTTGGAATAATTAACCTTGAACCAATATTGAGATTAAGGAATGAAGTAAATAAGAGGAAGCGTCTGAATAATTGGCGGCTTGGCTGAAGCAATTCACGGTTAAAAGGTTGGAGATAGTTATTAGAATTGCGTTACAAATTGCAAATGCTAGCTATAGCGACCGTCCCTGCCGCTATATGTGAGTATCAGGTCTTTTTCTGATAGATAATCCCTGGATTACAACGGATCATATTAAAATCATCACTCAAACCCGCCATCGATTCCGACGCCCCTAAAAATAAATAACCATTAGGATTTAGCGACTGAGCAAATTGCGAAATAATTTTGGCTTTCACTTCAGGTGAAAAATAGATCAGGACGTTACGGCAGAAAATAACATCAAACTTACCCATAAGCGCATAAGAATCCAACAAGTTTAGATGTCTAAAGCTAACCATTTTACGGATCGGTTCCACTACTTTGGCCATTCCATTACCACTATCCATAAAAAACTTCTTTCTACGCTCAGGCGATAACCCTCGCGCCAACGCCAGCGCATCATATTCAGCATTCTTACACATATCCAGCATAGTGTTAGAAATATCTGTACCAACGATTTGAACACCCATTTTTAGCGCGCCTGGGCTTTTGCTCACATATTCACTCGCAGACATTGCGATTGAGTACGGCTCTTGCCCTGATGAACTTGCCGCCGACCAAATCTTAACTGGACGTCTTAAGTCTTTAAACTCTGGTAAGATTTTCGACTTAATCAACTCAAACGGATAAGTGTCTCTAAACCAAAGCGTTTCATTCGTTGTCATGGCATCCACCACAGCGGCACGCAATTGCCGCTCATGGGGACTGAGTGTTTTAGCTACTAAAGACGATAGTGTTTCTACACCAAAGCGAGCCATCAGAGGAGCGAGCCGGCTTTTGACCAAGTACAATTTATTGTCACCCAGTACGATACCGCACTGCTGCTCCAAAAAGGTTCTAAATTGGTCGTACTCTTTTTGCTCTAAATGCTTATTTTCCAAGTGCTACCACCAGCTTTAATCACAATGAACCCATTTCTTAACCGCTGAGGCTAATTCATCTGGGTTAAACTTAGCAATAAAATCATCAGCGCCGACTTTCTCAATCATGGCCTGATTAAATACACCACTCAGTGAAGTATGGAGTATCACATGCAATGGCGCTAATTTTGGATCAGCTTTTATTTCAGCCGTTAGCGTATAACCATCCATTTCCGGCATTTCAACGTCAGAAATTAATAGCCCTACTCGCTCAGTGACATTATTTTGACAGTCCATTTCCGCAATTTCACGAAGCCTGATAAGTGCTTCTTTGCCGTTCTTCGCAAGCTCAGTCTGAACACCTAATGGCTCCAATGCACGTTTGACCTGATTACGAGCAACCGCGGAGTCATCAGCGATAAAGACAATACGTTCGCCTAAATCTTTTTGCATTTCACCATCAGAGACAATGTCAGCACTGACTTCTGTGTTGATTGGGCAAATCTCATTGAGGATCTTTTCTACGTCTAATATTTCAACTAGCTCGTTTTCAATTTCTGTGACCGCTGTCAAATAGGAATAACGACCTGCCCCAGATGGCGGGGGCATTATTTTTTCCCAGTTCATATTCACAATGCGTTCTACTGCACTGACTAGAAAACCTTGAACTGAACGGTTGTATTCTGCAATCACAATAAAACAGTTACGAATATCTTGAATAGGAGGTCCACCTACCGCAAGTGACATATCAATTACGGATATCGTTTGGCCTCGAATATGAGCAACCCCTCGGATAAGCGGGTTTGACTTGGGCATGCTTGTCAATGCTGGACATTGCAGCACTTCTCGGACTTTGAAAACATTAATGCCGAAGCGCTGTCGACCTTGAAGTCGAAAAAGTAATAGCTCGAGACGGTTTTGTCCAACTAGCTGTGTACGTTGGTTAACCGAGTCTAAAATACCTGCCATTTCAATCTCCTACTGTATAAACCGCTAATCGGAACGATCTTTGCTTCGACTCTGATATGGTTTACCACCCTTGATTAGGTGCAGTTATTAAAGCAGAATCTTTATACCTTGTTTCACCCCATAAGCATAGTCGAAACATCATGAGTTTGTTAAAAAAAACCCATTACATTCAGTTTTTTTGTTTGTTCGCTTATTTTATAGGCGTTGACTATGGTTATTGTCAGCAATATGACAACAAAACTTTAGAACAAAGCGCAATAGAATTTGTTAAACCGAATGTAGAGCAAGATCCCGACAGCCAGCTGTCACTGACTGCTATACCACTTGATTCAAGAATTCCAGCACGTGATTGTCAATCGCCGTTGCAATATAGTACAGCGATGGCTCCGCCTTTTGATACTCAAGTGACAGTACAAATTAGATGCAACGATACCCTCAGCTGGACTCAATACGTCCATGTGCGTATCGATCACCTCTTCCCTATATTGGTTAGCGCGACCATGTTAGAGAAAGGCCGTGTTATTCAGGATGAAGATGTAAAAATAGAATATCAGCCAAAACGTTTTCGTAGAGTTTCTTATATAGAAGATAAGTCGATACTAATAGGTAGCAGAAGTAAACGTAACATAAGAGAAGGCCAAGCCTTTACCCAAGCTCATATTTGCATGGTCTGCAAAGGCGATACTGTAACGATTATTGCCAAATCAGGTGGACTCGTGATCAAAACTCAAGGAGAAGCGCAGCAAGATGGCAACCGGGGTGAACTTATTAATATTAAAAACGCTCGCTCTGGCAAAACCTTACGTGCTAGAGTAATAGAAGTGGAAACAGTAGAGGTGAATTTATAAAAAATTTGCTAAAGTAATACTACTGAACGCCGATAACATGGCTGAGAGTATAATTTTATTGGGTCTACAAACATGGTTAATCAAGTTAACGGTCAAAATCAGTCTACATCCGTTGCTAATAATGTTAAGCAACAGAAGGCTGAATTGCAAAGAAATGATGCCAACAGCGCATCAGTTAAATCACCAGCTACACCGAAAGCGGCTGCGGACTCAGTCAGTCTGACTCCACAAGCGCAACAGCTGAAAACGGTCAACGAAAAAGCGCAGCAGTCATCAGGCTTTGACGACAAGAAAGTCGAAGAACTGAAAAAAGCAATTGCAGAAGGCAAGTATCAAGTTGACGCGGAAAAACTCGCCAAAAACATAGCTGCATTTGAGTTCGAAATATATGGATGATTTGGTTCGGCTTTGCCACCACAAACTTTCAGAACAAATCTCGACGCTAGAAGCGATGACCCAGCTTCTAGCACTTGAGCTTGACGAGCTTGCGTCCCGACGTGGCGACAATTTAAAAGAAATCGCTCGTGAAAAGCTAACTCTCATTTCAAAACTACAAAAGATCGACAACGAATTGTCAAAAACTGAGTCTCACGTCTTTGAACACAGTGAAGTAGCCCCGCTCGTTGCTAAAGTGCGAGCACTACTCAGTGAGTGCCAAACCAAAAATGAAATCAATGCTAAAACGGCTCATCAGGCGAATGTAAGCACACGTGAACTAAAAGGGATCTTAATTGGAGCACCTACTTCGATCACTTATGGTCAAGATGGCAGCGTGAAAAGTAGCGACAGTGAATTAGTACGTAACCTAAAGGCGTAGCTACGTTAGCCGTATTTTAGTATTAAAGAATACCCAAAATGAAGCATGTTAAGTAAGCAACATACGAGGAGTGCTTACTTAAAACTATAAGATATTTTCTTAATTTTCTGCGGCTTGACTTGAGTAATATACAAATCATAAACGCGTTTCATATCAAGCTCTAATTCTGTTGCGTAAGTGTCACCAACTGCGTAACTTTTCAGCACCTTAGCCCCACGAACGAGTCCATTCACTTGGCTCTTAAGACCGTCGTTTTGCGCAATAGCACCTTTTACCGTAATAGTGGATGTCAAATTCTGGCCATACAGTTGCTCAGCCAATTCACGATACGCTTCTAATTTTGAGACTTTAATAGCCATTAACTGCTTCTCACCAGCAGTTTTGCCCGGCTGAGCACTCAAAGGAGCGTACCCCACAGCCCGTAAAACAGGAAACGTTTCCGGTTGCACCGTTTCATATTCAATGTGCTTGTCAACGAGACTTGAACAGCCACTGAGCCCTGCTAGCGAGCAAACCATAACAACTGCACTGATAGAATTAGTGATACGCATTTCACTACACTCCGCTACAATAAATACCAATCAAAATTTAACGCTTCCCGAGCATATTCGTCTCGCAAGGGTTGTTGTGGTTTCATCGAGTATTGGCAATAAATAAAATTAACTTTCATAAAATATGATTATGCACGAACCTTGCCAAAATTTGGCACAGGTATTGCTGAGTTAAAGGGTAGTTTTTGATCTGGGCATTTAAACATGAAAAAGCAATTCGCGACCAGTCTATCATTGTTGTGTATCACCTTAACTAATCCTGCTTATGCTGAATGGTTTGAAGTTACCGGCATGGCTGACGTTAAAAATGGCGATCATCAAAAAGCAAAAAGAAAGGCCGTAAACGACGCCATCACACAAGCATTGCTGTTTTCTGGCGCTTCTGTGAGTAGTGTACAAACCGTCACCGATGGTGTGCTCACCCAAGATCAACTTAAGATCCGCTCAAATGCCGAAATCCAGAGCGCCAACGTGATTGCTGAAGCAAAAGTCGGTGACTCATGGCAAGTGACGTTACATATTGATATTACCCCACAAAGTGCTCAGTGCCCAACTAGTGCATACAATAAACAGGTTGCAGTCACACAAAGCCAGCTAAAAAATAAACACCAAGCAACTTTAGGTCAAATTTTTGACATAAATAAAGCGGTGAGCGAGCGCCTATATCAGACAATGACCGAACAAAAGTCGAGCTTAGAACCTGTTCCCTATTTTGCACAGACCATAGATGTTAGCCGCTTTTTCAGTCAGCGTTTTGATTATAATGAACAACTAATCGAGACCATTACAGCAAATACAAATAGCCAATTTGTATTATTGAGTCAAATTACTGATATTGCTGGTGTCGATAAACTTAATAGTGACCTCGCATTTTGGCAAAGCGATAAATACTTAAGAAGCTTCAAGGTAGACTTTGCGCTGTTTGATGCACTTTCTCATGAAAGGGTGTGGCAAAAGCAATATGCCACTCAAGGCGTGTGGCCGTTTAAGAAGACCAAATTAATTGATGTGTACAGTGAGCGCTTTTGGCAGACAGATTATGCTGATGAGATCCAAACCACGCTGACACAAATCGCAACTGATTTAAACACAGCGGTCGCCTGCTTACCAACCAATGGCAAAATCCTACATATCGATGATGAACAAGTCGTTATTAATTTGGGCCGCATGCATGGCTTAGAGAATGGCCAGATCCTTAACGTAGCGCATAGTAATCCGCTGACTAATGTCGATGGTAAAATATTTATGCATCAAATTAAAACCATTAATAAGCTACAAGTGATCCAGGTGAATGCGCAAAACGCCATTGCGGTAAATATCAGCAATCGCCCACTTCACAATGTGCAAATTAATGATTTGGTTGAAATTCAAATAGAAAATGAAAATGAGTTTGCACTGTAAGTGCTGAGCCTTCCTGTGGTAAAAGGCAAGATTTTCGATGACTTTACACCCTCTACACCATGCTTCTGCCGCCCATTTACTTTGGTAATTCCAAGCTGAAGTGAATATAAATGGCGTCCCCAGTAGGAATCGAACCTACATCTAAGCCTTAGGAGGGCCTTGTTTTATCCATTAAACTATGGGGACAATCTCCAAAATCAGGTAACAATCGCCTTTTTTGACCTTCACTAGCGGGATCTGCGTTACTTAATACCAATGAAAGTCTGGAGTTGCCGATTCTCTGTTGTACTGCATCTCAGTGACTTCGCTTTAGTATACTGATCTTAATGAACTTTTAAAGATTAATAATCAAATTATTCACGATAATAAATAAGGTTAAATAGGCGAATACGCAGCAGTTAGGACTCACTACTGCGCTATCAGTTACTTCGCTTGAGATGTGAGTAAGAAGTAGGATAGTTCTTCGTTTTTAATAAAACCCAAACGGTATTTTCTTCTAAAAAACGCTATTGAAGTACTACCTTGAAGCGGTTGCCTGATCATCAAGGATAAAATACGGGATGGTCACCACCGTGCTTGCGATCACTAAGTTGGTGGTAAACTCTAACAACCTTGCATTTACCTCCACGCCTCGTGGACGGTAAACCATAGTGCCTGTCAGCAAATGGCTGGGCGATTGCGTGTTTTTCAAGCGACTTGCGTTACGCGAAAAAGTCAAATCGCCACTGGATGTCACTTCAATTTTCCCTAATGCTTTAAAGTCTAACGCTTGATAACCCAGCTTTTGCATTTGATGCATTAAAGACTCAGCCAATTGGTTTCCTAGCTGGTTTGTCTCCCTTAATGATTCATTAAAGTTAACAAAACTGGCTACCGCTATCGACTCCGGCTTTTGCCCTAATACAGTATCTGACAATTCCAGCGCAATTTGATTGGTGTAGTTAGCAATTTCTTTGCGATGACGATAGCTAATGAAGCCAATATCTTGCGATACCACAGCTTGTGAATCATCATTACGCTCTTGCTCTTCCATCATGGCATATAATATTTCCATATCGGATTGCTGCGTTTCTGTAGATTCAGGAGCAGTCTGTTTTGTCATTTCGCAGCCACCGAGTAATGCAAGTGTCGTCGCGAATAGCACTACATTTTTCATCATCGCCTCCGAATTAGTTCGCACGCTCTATACGAATGCCATCGTATGCCGCACCATCTTGTAGGGCGTTAACTACGTTTTGCGGTAAAAAGCCTTGAGCAGAGCCTACGACACTTTTACTTCTAAGCCCAACAACTCGGGCATTAACCATAACTCCGCCCTGATGATTAACCAAAGTACCACCTAGCACGTACAAAAAGGGATGGTCGTCAGATAACTCTAAAAAGTCACGGCTAAAAACAAAATCGCCTTCAGGTGTAACACGGATATAGTCTGTTGTTTTAAAATCCACAACGGGGATCCCAAACGCATGAAGCTCATGGATAAAGCTTTCAGCCAGCTGGTTACCCAGCAAGGAACCTTTATCAAATTCTTTATCTAAAAATACAAAGCTTGTCACTGCTACTGGCGTTTTCTCATTCACGTGTTTCAAGTTTGCTACCATGTCTTGCATAATAGACTGGACATAGTGAGTGACATTTTTACCAGCCATTTGCTGAGAAACAGAAAATTGCTTCATACCGTTTGGATTACTTTGATACATCGAAGATTTCTCAAAGCCATTGCGCACAGGCTCAGCCTGAGCATTATCCACCGCAAAAAAGCTACTTGGAGCACAGCCAACCATCAATGAAAGCGGCAAAACCAAACTTAATACTTTTTTCATTACTTTCATCTCCACTAATATTGGCTTCGTATAATCTGACCGTCACGATTTGTGACACGCTCCGTACCCCACATCACAGCTTTAGGAATGCTGATTGATGCGGCTGAGACGGCTCGATTATGCAGCGTATCAACCAGCCGCGCATTGACTAAATAGGTATCTCGACTTTCTACGATTGTCCCGACTACCACGAGGTCAATTTTCTGGCGTTGATTCAGGCTATTTAACTCTCGACTTAACATACTATCGGCAGAACTTTGTAAAGATAAAGCGTTTCTGAGTCGGTATTCCACAACATCGGCCCCCATTTGACTTAAATGGGTCATTAAGGATTCTTGCAAGGCAACGCTTAAACCAGAACCTTGCCCAGCAACGGTATCATCCAGCTGATTTGCCTTAAAAAAACTCGTCACTGCAACGGTCGAATTAGGCTTGAACGGCCGTACATATTGACCAAGCTCTACGGCTAACTGAGCGCCAAATGTGTCTAAGTCAGGCAAGATTTCTTGCTGCTGGGTCGCTTCTCTTTTGCCAACCTGCTGGTTGTTTGTACACCCTACCAACAACATAATCACTATGAGTGCTAGATATTTCATTTCACCAAGTCCACGATAAACTTACCGGATAGAATGCAAAATACGCACCAAGTTTTAAAGTCGATGACTGGTGTAATGACTAACTAGGCAGCTCAGACCTGCACGCTTAAGCTGCTGGCAGCCTTTATATGCAGAGGCCTTGTCTGTGAATGCACCTAATTTGAGCCGGTAATATTTCGTACTTTGAATATCTACTTGTTCTATATTCACTTCGCTTGCTGCAAAGCCTTGCGGTAACTTATCCTTGAGCTGTTCGTAGGTCTGCCTAAGCTTGGCATACTCTGTTGTAGAGGCCAATTGGATTGCAAATTCAGCCATTTCCACAGGCTTATCTTGTTTCTCGACGGGCTTTGTTTCTCGCTCTTCCACTCGCTCAGGCTGCTTTGCTAAAAGTTCAGTATCCTTTTGCTTTGCAAGCGTGCTTGATAGCTGCATCGCAATAACATCTAAATCTTCCTGCACTTCTTCAAACTTAGCGACTTGTTGTTTTAACTGTCTAAGCTGCTCCACTTCTTGTTGTAAGGTACTTACCTGTTGCTCCAGTAAAGACAATTGCTTCTTCATTTGTAATGTGTCTAGTTGACTCTTGCTTGCAGTTGCTTGACAACCACTTAACGCAACGAAACTGAGCATAATGAGGTATCGCTTAATTGATTGCATTGTTTTCTCTTTCATAAATAGTTAAGGCTTCCACCGTGCAAGAAACTTTGAAGGGAAGTAGATTTTGGCAAATATTTGCCGCATTTTGTGTGGCGTCATCTCTTAATATAAGTAAATAAGTGGCATCGCCTTCTTTTTGCGCATACCCAAAACCACCGCTTAATAACGCGGGATAACGCTTAGCTAAAATCGCCGCATACACTTTTAATATCGTTAGTGTCTTGAAGCGTCCAACTACAGCAAACTCTTGCGTGGTTGCTCGCTGTCGTTGTAATTCGTGATTTACATCAAGCAACAGGTCTCCCTCTGCACTTAACTCCACTTCTACCTGTTGAGTACTTACCGCGAGCCTTTTAGCATCACTTATCGATGTACGGTAAGTCCCTGGCTTCAAACCAGTAAATACATAGTAGCCGTCATATGCCGTCTGAGTGCGCGCGACTTCGTTACCCGTTTCATCTAGTAAACTCACGGTGGTGAATCCTGCAGGTCGGCGCTCAGTACCCTCATTGATTTCAACAATACCTTCAACTTCCGACGAGTTTACAAATGGTATTTCAACGTATTCAATATGACCGGGTCTTGGAGTGAATGAAAAGCCATCGTTAGCGGGAATTAAAAAGGGTTCGGGGATCGTTTCTTTGTCAACAATAATATCTGTTCGTTTGTAATTAACCATTGCGGGTAATAGTGCAACACCGTCGTCGTCTGTTTTACCTTGTGCAAAGCTTTGCAATGCTTTTATAGTTACTCCCTTCAGCGGTAACTCCCCTTCATCAAGATAGCCATTATTATTTTGGTCGATAAAAGTACGAACCATCAAAGAGCCAAACTGCGACAAGCGTTTGCCAGTTAAAAAAACCTGACCTACGGTTTCGCCCGCTCCAATACTTATTTGTCCAGAGAGGCCTACTTGCCAGTTATCATCGTTATCGTATTGCAAGTCTGTTAACAACCTAAACTTATCATGGTTCCAGCTCAATCCAAGTTCGGTTTTATAGTAATCTGCAGCAAAGTCTTTGTATAAGGTAATGCCAAGATCAAGCTCAGGACTTAGCTCTTTGCTCAACTCAAGCTCTGCTGCTGTAATTTCATTGGAAGGTTTTATGTCATACCAAGTAGTAAAGCGACTATATACCCCAAAAACCCTGCGCTGCCAGCGCAAGTAGCCACTTATGTCACTGGCTTGATTTGTCTGCTCTTGCCACACAAATTGGTTACTGAAAGTACCCCAATAATTACCGGTACTAAAAAGTAACGACGCTTGCTCTGTCGTATTAGCTTTATCGAGGTAGAAGTATTCAGCACGATAGTAAATCTTAGCAGCGTCAAAAAGAGACCAATCTCCTGCCGCCGTTAATTTTATCTCGGTCGCTTTTTCATCCCGTTCTAGATCCTCCTTTAACTCAACTTTGGCGCCTACCTGCTGACCAAGTAAACGGGTTCGAGTATTTGCAGAGAACCGCTGGATCGCTTCGCTCTTACTATAGTCTACATCCAATAATAGTCGTTTATTAATATTGGTGTTGAACCCTGTAGAAAAGTATTGTTGTGACGCACTATTTTTCATACCTTGACGATGCTGCCAACCTGCATACACCGCAAAGTCTGTCGTAAGACCGTAGTCAAAGCGGCCATTTACTTGCCAGCTTGATGCTCCTGATGCCGCAGTCTTGTCACCCAGTATAGTTTTGCCCGTTTCAGTTATTGATACGGCAAAAAAGCCTTCACCTTCGTTTGCGGTGCTCTGTTCAACATAATAGGTTTGCACTTCTTTTGATACTTGACCTTGCCCTCCATACATCACGAGTTCAAAGGTATTTTCACCAAATAGTAAATCAATATTTTCAAACTCATAGCGCCCAGATTGGACATTATTTTCTTGCCCTATTAGTAATCCATTTCGATAAAGCTCTACGTCCCACCCTACCTGAACTGGGCCTGAGATGACAATGCGCTGACGGTTCGTACGCTTATCTAACGGCGTATTACTGAAACTCACTCCTCGCCCTTCTTCATTTAGCGCATCAACTCCAACTTGAACACTCTGTACATCACCGAGCGATACCTTGGTAAAGTTGCCAAACGGTAAAACATCGGCTTTTTTTGAAGCACGGTTGAGGGATAATCGCGAGCGATTAATAACATCTCCCTCTCTACCTGCAATAAAATACTGGGCTTGCCAATAGGCGATGTCTTGCGAACCAATAAGGGAATAAGACGTCTGGCTAATGTCTTCAGTCACCTGCGCATTTATCTGAGCATCCAGCACTGGTTTACCGATGCTTTGATAAGGACTTGGTCGCCACGGTAATGTTGCGCTGGCATTGCGGTCAAACCTGACAACCTCTCTACCTAATCGCTGTTGCTGCGCTTCTATTGGCAGAATTTGTTTACTCTTAACTATCAGAGATAAATCCTGTATATCGGTAAACAGACTGACGTCAAATAAAGTCGCCACGATATAATCAGCGAGAAATACCTCACCATTGATAACCTGAATCTCCCTATCACTCAATTGCGTTCGCTGCCCTTTGCTCTCAACTAAATGCGCTTTGGCATTAAGACTAAAGGTGTTTTCAGGTGTGAAGAACCAGCCGTCAAAGGTTCCTGAGACATCTTCTGATACCACAAACCCCAAAGCTGAAAACAAGCTCAAGAGTTCCACATTGACGCCTTGTTCTGACGTCACCGCGATCACTTCACCTAAATATAAATTTCCTTTATAGGCGGATAAAAACAGTTCTGTACCAATATCAACCCGAGAGACCACCCGTTCACTTTGCTGTATCGCAAGTTTTGCTTTCACTCGTTCAACCCGTTCTAATAGCTGTTGCAAAGTATCAACCTGCGATGCCATAGCAGGTTGATAGCATAGTATGCCTATTAGTAACGTGCGCCAAATAGCGGGTGCTCTCATTACGTTCGCTTACCCTAAACTACAAAGATACCGAATCATCTACAAAGGTGCGGTCAGTGTACTCCTCATCACCCAAATACTTGATTAAGACCTTGCCTGATGGCCCGAGCTTGATTGCAGGGTCTATTGAGAACTCTACACTCCTTTGATTAAGCTCTGGATATACGGCAAACTTATTCAACACACCGATCCGCACTGGTTTAACGTCATTTTTCCCCAGCCAATAAGCGGATAATTCGCCAAAGCTACTATATTTCCCAGTTCGATTAAGTAGTACCGTAATTGCCTGACGACCATTTTTTGCATCACTTACAATGACATCCTCAAGCTGTACTTGCGGGTTCGCATCGCCAACTCGTAGTATCACCGGAATGCTATAGCTCATCAGCACGTCAATATTGATACCTTCTTGCAGCTTGCCTTTATTATTCGGCAGCTCCCTAAAAAGCAAATGTGAGCGATACTCTCCTTGTTCCATATTCGCCTTTCTGCGCACAGCCAATTTTATTACCTGACGCTCACCAGGCCCCAGTGTTACTTGCCTAGGTGAAATACGGATGAAATGGCTTGCAGCCATAGGATTCATTTTTTGCTCGGCAAAGTTGGCATAGCCACCTTCTTTTAGTGCTAGCTTCTCTTGAAATTCAAGTCGATAAGATTTGGTCACATCACCATTATTAATGATTGTAACCCTTTCAATTCTCTGACGCTCTTCGAAAGCAACCCGTGTTGGGGTGATCATCAGATTGGCGCTTACTTTACAGCAACAAAACAAAAGCAGCGTTAATATTAATTTATTCATAATTTAGTAAGACAAAGTTATTTCAACGTTCAGAGTTTGCACCCCATCCGATAGCGATTTACCGTTGCCAGCAAAGCGCAATTGACCACCGACTTTAAACTCACCAGACCCAACACTATCCGTGTAAATAGCCTTCTCGTGATACAACTCTGTCAATTGGAAGGCATCGGATGCACCAAGATTCCAATAGCCAAACCAGTCGTTGTAAACGGTAGATTGGACGCTAATTTGGCGATTGTGAGGAAAATCGGTCAAGAGGATTTCTGCCGCATGACCAAACTCTACGAATAGAATATTGCTTGAGGTTTGTGGCCTAACATTAGGTTCTATCGTCACTGTGCCTGCGCTACTTTTGTCAATAATCGCAATAGTGCCAAAGCTCAATTTCTTAACGACCGATATATCTTGAGCTTTGGCCAAGTGACTGGCAAAAAGCAATGCCAGTACCATGTAACGCCACATGTTTTAGTAAGCGATTTCGATATCAACTTTACTGGTGTATACACCACCGCCATACGTATCTGTTCCAGAAAGTGCTTTCGTACTTAATGTCGCACCAACGGAAAGCGTTGCGGCACCATTTGCATCAACCCTAAACTTGTTGTTTGTCACTTCGCTATTCGGTTGTGCACCGCTTACCACATAAAATTCAAAATCCTTTAAATCAAAAGAGGCATTACCTACGCTATCAACCGTAGTTGCGGCCGGAACCGTAATCGTTAACTCAGTATTTGGCGCTGCATCTGTGATATTGATAGTGCCTGCTCCACCTGTACTAATAAGGTTTATTACTGCATCACCAGTATTCTTAATTTCAGGATCGGTCAGTGTAGGGTCCGCCTCAATCTTCATCGTAGCCACATCAGCTGCATCGCCCTGTACTCGAATGATACCGAAATCAAGTGGATCACCGGCTTCAGCTGAAAATAAGTTTTTAACTTCTACTTTAACTTCAAGACGAGCAGTATCTTTAGCAATTGCTGAAGAAGTAAGTAGAGCAGCGGAAATAGAACTTGCAATAAGCGCAGATTTAATCAGTGTTTTCATCTTTAAATTCCTTTGGAGGTCATTTTTATCGTCACCGCAATGCCGTTTTTTTGGTGACTCATTCTTTATCGTTCCCAAGTGGGAAAACTTTAGTAAAAATTAAAACATTAACCGCCTACAATCAATGCTTTGGATAGAAAATAGTCTACAGTAGACTTTTGCTTCTTGAGTTGATCTTAATCCAGAAACTGTTGCCCAATCTCGCATTTCAAACGCTTGTATTTGAAATTCTGCCTCAGAGAATATACTGGGAAACTTCTGCTTTACTGCCGCTAACAGAGCTTGATGCTGCTCAATTTGAGGCGTGGAATTGATAGATACCGGAAATAACTTCAGTTGAATTCCAGTCGTTTGATTCGCTTTTTGTTTACTCGCGGAATAGCGCTTAATTTTTGCGCCATTATTTGGCAATGCTTGGATATTATCGACGCTAGCTTGCGACTCTAACAAAGTCAGCAGGTTTGAGAGGTCCTGCTCTAACGAGCTCAATCGCTCAATACTTTTGAGCTGCTGCTCACTTAACAGCGAAGGCTCTTTAGATGAATGACTACAGCCACCTAAGGTGATTAAAGAGCCAAGTAGTAAAAATTTAAAAAACCGAATATCCACAATAAGTTATAACAAAAATCCATTTTCTGCTATGGTACATAAATCGCGGTAAATAACCAAATGCTTTTACCGCAAATATCGATACATTTAACTTCTTGTAATAGAGTCAATAAGAGAAGCAAGCTCAGTTGAATACTCGTCTCTTCGCATCGCATGCTCAACTATCGCTTTTAAATAGCCGATTTTACTTCCGCAGTCATGGCTTTTTCCACGTAACGAGTATGCATCGACTTGCTCTTGCTCCATCAACATGGCAATCGCATCGGTCAATTGAATTTCGCCACCCGCACCTAGCGGTGTTTTTGCCAAAAGTGGCCAAATAGATTTGTTTAACACGTAACGACCAACAACGGCTAAGTTTGAAGGTGCACTTTGAAGTTCGGGCTTTTCGACAATAGACTGCATCGCGGCTGACTCTCCTTGCGCGAGCGCTGCTCCTCCCAAATCCACAATGCCAAACTGGGAGACGAGTTCAGGCGCTACCGCTTCTACCATCACTTGGCTATTACCTGATGCTTTAAAACGCGCGATCATATCAGCAAGATTATCTTTTGTTAGATCGCATGCAGTGTCATCAACTAATACATCGGGCAGCATAACCACAAAAGGCTCATCGCCAATCACAGGGGCAGCACAATTGATGGCATGACCAAGGCCACGAGCCTCACCTTGGCGCACATGGATCAGCGTAACGCCTTTGGGGCATATAGATTGTACTTCTTCTAGCAGTTGACGCTTAACCCGTTTTTCCAGTGTCGCTTCCAGCTCAAAACTCTTATCGAAGTGGTTTTCAATTGAGTTTTTACTTGAATGGGTTACCAGTACGATTTCTTTGACGCCTGCGGCCGCAGCTTCATCTACTACATACTGGATCAAAGGCTTATCGACAATTGGCAGCATTTCTTTTGGAATGGCCTTCGTCGCGGGTAACATGCGAGTGCCAAGACCCGCCACTGGAATAACGGCTTTCATAAATGCTCCTAAATCGCGACTGGTGCCTTTATATGCGGGTGACATTCGTAGTTTACCAACTCAAAGTCTTCAAACTTAAAACCAAATATGTCTTTTACTTGAGGGTTGATCTGCATTTGCGGTTTCGCAAACGGCGCTCGGCCTAATTGTTCTTCAACTTGTTCCATATGATTTAGATACAAATGGGCATCACCGAAGGTATGTACGAAATCACCCACTTCTAAGTCACAAACTTGTGCAATCATCATCGTTAACAGCGCATAGCTTGCGATGTTAAAGGGCACGCCTAAGAAAATATCCGCACTGCGCTGATAAAGCTGGCAAGAAAGCTTGCCATCTAATACATAAAATTGGAATAACGTGTGGCAAGGTGGCAACGCTTGTTTGCCCATCGCTGCATTTTCTTTGGGTGAATAGTTAGTATCAGGTAAAAGCGCAGGGTTCCAAGCACTCACAATCAGGCGACGAGAGTCAGGGTTGGTTTTGATTTGCTCTACAACATCTTTGATTTGATCTATCACTTCACCATTTGGCCCCGTCCAAGAGCGCCACTGGCTACCATAAACTGGCCCTAAGTCCCCATCATCCGTTGCCCAGCCATCCCAAATACTAACGCCATTTTCCTTTAGGTATTTGATGTTAGTATCGCCTTGCAAGAACCAAAGTAGCTCGTGAATAATCGAGCGTAGATGACACTTTTTCGTCGTTACAAGCGGAAAGCCTTCTTGCAAGTTGAAGCGCATCTGGTATCCAAAAACACTCACTGTGCCAGTGCCCGTACGGTCTTCTTTTTTTGTACCATTGTCACGCACATGGCGCATCAGTTCTAAATATTGCTTCATTGTTCGCTACTCTATTAACTTTTAACTTGCCCGGTAGATGGGTTGCTACCTTCTCGCTTATATGCCCACACCATAAGGATAGCGCCTGCAATCACCATAGGCAGAGATAAGATCTGACCTTGAGAAATAAGGCCACCATATAAGCCAATATGTGCATCTGGTTCACGGAAATACTCGATTGAGAAGCGGAAGACACCGTAACCGGCTAAAAATAAACCTGCTACACTGCCCGCTGGGCGCGGTTTTTTCCTAAACCATACCAGCATCACAAACAATACCAACCCTTCAAAAAACGCTTCATAAAGTTGTGATGGGTGGCGCGGCTGTGGTCCGCCCGTTGGGAAAATAAATGCCCAAGGAACATCCGTTACGCGACCCCATAATTCGCCATTAATAAAGTTACCGATACGACCAGCAAAAAGCCCAACAGGCACCATAGGAACGACAAAGTCACCTACCGATAAAATCGAACGTTTGTTTTTAAGCGCATACACGATAATTGCCGTGATAACGCCCAATGCGCCGCCATGGAAAGACATACCGCCTTGATCCACCCTAAACAAATAAAGCGGGTTTTCAATAAAATGAGAGAATTGATAAAACAGCACATAGCCAATTCGCCCGCCCAAGATCACGCCAAGCATACAGTAAAAAACTAGGTCGCCAACTTGGTCTTTATTCCAACCAGAGTTTGGTTTTTTTGCTTCTTTCCCTGCCCACCACATGGCAAACATGAAGCCGATTAAATACATTAATCCATACCAACGAACACTTAAAGGTCCGATGGAAAAAATCACAGGGTCTATCTGTGGAAACTGCAAAGCCATAGCCTTTCCTTAATTCATTAACATATTGCCAGCGATAACAATGAGTAACGCCGCAAACACTTTCTTAATCGTTGTGACTGGTAAGTGGTGCGTAGCTTTAGCACCTATAGGCGCCATAAACCATGAAGTTGCCACTATACCAAACAAAGCCGGTAAATAGACAAAACCTAAAAATCCATGTTCAATATCCACATGTTGGCTGCCAGAGGCGATATAGCCAAAGGAGCCAAAGATAGCGATAACGATACCACTGGCAGACGCACATCCTATCGCTTTTTTCATATCAACAGAGAAAAATGTCAGTAGTGGGACGATTAATGCTCCCCCGCCAATACCAATCATTGCAGACAGCGCCCCCGTTACCGAGGTTAGCATCGCAAGTATCGGTCCTTGCGGTATAACTCTGGTTGATTGTGGCGGTCTTCTGGAACTCCACGCCATTTTCAATGCAATGCCCACAACACTAACCACAAAAATAATTCTGACGAGTTTTTCAGGCAACAGCACTGCGGCAAAACCACTGCCCAACGCGCCGACTGCCACACCCAACATCACCCATGGAGCAATGTGCCATGGAACATTGTCATTTTTATGATGCGCTTTGGCTGAAGATGTCGAAGTGAAAATAATGGAGGCGAGAGACGTCGCAATTGCAACTAACACCACTTGATCTGTGGGTATAACATTAAATTTGGTCAAGATGACAGATAAAATAGGGACTATCAGCAGCCCGCCGCCGATACCAAGCAGACCTGCCAAAAAGCCAACTGCACAGCCGAGCAAAGCGCAAAGTACAACGATGAGTATAATAGTTTCCATCAACAAGCTCTTATTCTTATAGCGCCGTAATGGTAGCGTAAATAGCCTTAAGAAGCACCCTTTGCTTGGTGGCTGGTATAGAGTAATTCTGCAAAATGATGTTCAATCATGAATTCTTTAATAATTCGGCGCACTTGCTTAGATGAAGGTTGTGCTAAACACCTTTCAAGTAAAGCTTCCATATCCGTTACTCTCAGTCTGCGTAGCACCCATTTTACTTTGTTCAGTGATGAAATATTCATGCTCAAACGGCGATACCCCATTGCAATAAGCAAGATTGCGCCCTCAGGCTCACCGCCTAACTCTCCACACAGGCTAAAAGGTAGCTCGTGCAGCTCACACTGCTGTGCAATCTGGTTTAACACTCGTAATACACTGGGATGATAGGGCTCAAAAAGATCCGCCACTTGTGCATTTGTTCTATCTACTGCCAATAAATACTGCGTTAAATCGTTACTGCCCACAGAGCAAAAATCGATTTTTTTCGACCACTCAGGTAACAAGTACACGCTAGACGGTACTTCAAGCATTACGCCGATTTCTGGCCGGTCGATGGTGTAAAAAGGATCGGCCCATTCGTCTTGCAGCTCAAAACAAGCCTGCTCAATGAGCGCCATCGCTTCATCTATTTCCTCACTATGACCCACCATAGGCAACATGATCTGTAAGTTGCCAAGACCCGCATTTGCTTTGATCATGGCTTTGATCTGATCCAAGAAAAGCTCGGGGTGATCCAGCGATACACGAATGCCCCGCCACCCTAAAAATGGGTTTTCTTCTTTTATATCAAAGTAATCTAGAATTTTGTCGCCACCGATATCTAAAGTCCGCATCACTACGGGCTCAGGGTGATAACGTGATAGCACCTCGCGATACCAGACTTCTTGCTCCGATTGTGTTGGGAATTGGCCTTTTTGCATAAACCAAGACTCAGTACGATAAAGACCAACCCCATCGCAATAACTGGCGCTTAATGTTTCGGTCGATAGATCAAGCCCAGCATTTAAGAGTAAATTTATACGCTCACCATCGAGTGTAATAGGCGGCAAATCATGTTCCGCTTCAAACTTATC